>NZ_JAKRML010000007.1:0-213472 GCF_022346505.1 Achromobacter sp. ACRQX | reverse complement strand
GGGTCAAGCGCCGGCCCGTGAGGGGGCCCGCGTTTGGGGGGAACAGGGTTAGAAAATGTGGCGGTAGCCCACGGCCGCGCCGAACTGGTTGCTCTTGCCCGCGATTTCGCCGCTGGCGGCATCGCTGACCTTGTTCCAGTCGACGGTGCCGTACAGTTGCGAGCGCTTGGACAGCGAGTATTCGGCCACGGCGACCAGCGCATAGCGCTTGCCCTTGTCGCCTTCGACGACCACGTTCTCGCTGCGGTCGTAGTACGCGGCGCCCGTGATGGCCCAGCGCGGGGTGGCCTGCCAGGTCACGCCGGCGAAGTAGCCGTTGTCCTTGCGGTCCAGGCTGGCGGTAGTGGTGCCGCCCATGACGCCGTTGACCCAGCCCGTTTCATCGCGGCCGTTGAAGTAACCCGCGAAGACCTTGGCCGACTCGAACTGATAGGACGCGTTCAGGTTCCAGGCGCGCTGGCGCTCGTCGGAATCGGTGGCGGCATAGGTTTGCTGCCACGCGGCGCCCAGGCCAAGCTGGCCGATCGTGTAGCGCAGGCTGGCGCCGTACTGCTGGCCCGCCTTGCGGTCTTCCCAGTCGTCGCCGTTTGCCCAGGATGCCACCACGGCCAGGTTGCCGAACGTGTTGGCGTATTTGGTCATGTTGTTGGTGCGCACGCGCGACATGGCGGCGGGCAGCCAGGCGTTCTGTTCGTAGTTGCCGACGGTCAGCGGGTCGAAGTAGTCGGCCAGCAGGTCGAACATGGGGGTGTTCTGCAGACCCAGGGTCAGCGTGCCGATGCTGCCGCCGTCCAGGCCGACATAAGCCAGGCGGCTGAAGGCCTTGGACGTGTCCGATCCCCGGCCGTTCTGCAGATTGATGCCGTTTTCCAGGCGGAAGAAGGCGCGGTTGCCGTTGCCCAGGTCTTCGGAGCCGCGCAGGCCCCAGCGGCTGTTGGAGATGGCGCCGTTTTCCATGGAGATGCGGCTGCCGTCTTCGCCCACGGCGCCCGAGCTGGTGCTCAGGTAGCGGATGCTGACGTCGGCGATGCCGTACAGGGTGACGCTGGTTTCGGCGCTTGCCGCGCCGGCGGCCAGGCCAAGGCCGGCCGCAGCCAGCGATAAGGTGATGCGCTTCATGTTGGACTCCTCCAGGTGTAGCTGATTTGTGGTTGCGCCGCGCTTGTGGCTTGGCTTGCTGCGCCCGGCGGTTGGCCGGATGCCTGGCCGCTGCACCGACGCCAGGGTTGGCGCGGGTCCGGAGCAGAGGCCAGCTTGCAGAAATGCGCCGTGCCGTTGCCGGACACGAGCGACTGGGGATTCTAAGTAAGTTGGGGGATGGCGAATATCGAAAATATTCGGCGTTTTCCCGGGTTTACAGGCCGATAAACCCGCGCCGCCCCGTTGACGGGCGAACTGAAAAGAAAAAACCCCGTTCGCGGGAACGGGGTTTTTGTGGCGTCAGCGCGACGTTACAGCGTCATGTGCAGCGGCAGCCAGGTGGCGATGCCAGGCACCGCATAGAGCAGCAGCACGGCCGCGATCATCAGGAAGAACATCGGCAGCGATGCGCGCGCGATGTAGGGCAGTTCACGTCCGCTCATGCCGGACAGCACAAACAGGTTGAACCCCACCGGCGGCGTGATCTGTGCCATTTCCACCACGAACACGATGAAGATGCCGAACCAGATCAGGTCGATGCCCGCGGCCTGCACCGTCGGCAACAGCACGCCCATGGTCAGCACCACGATCGAGATGCCGTCCAGGAAGCAGCCCAGGATGATGAAGAACACCATCAACGCCATGATCAGGCCGAACTGCGACAGGCCCAATCCGCCGATCCATTCCGCCAGCGCGCGCGGCAGGCCGATATAGCCCATCGCCAGCGTGAGGAACTGCGCACCCGCCAGGATCAGGGCAATCATGCAGTACAGCCGGGTGGCGCCCAGCAGCGACTGCATGAACGTCGAGCCGTTCAGCGATCCCTGCAGCGCCGACAGGATCAACGCGCCCACCACGCCCACCGCCGCCGCTTCCGTGGCAGTGGCGATGCCGGTGTAGATGGAGCCCAGCACCGCGCCGATCAGGAGCAGCACCGGGATCAGATGGCGTGAGCGGGACAGCTTCTGCATGAAGGTCAGGCCGGGATCCGCCGCCGGCACTTCGCCGGGATTGCGGATGGCCCACCAGGCGATGTAGCCGCTGAACAGCAAGGCGAGCAGGATGCCCGGAATGATGCCGGCGATGAACAGCTTGGCGATCGACACATCGGCCGCCACCCCGTACACGATCATGATGATCGAGGGCGGAATGAGCAGGCCCAGCGTGCCCGCGCCGGACAGCGTGCCGAGGATCTTTTCCTCGGGGTAGCCGCGGCGCGTCAGCTCGGGGATGGTCATCTTGCCGACCGTGGCGCAGGTGGCCGCGGACGAGCCCGACACGGCGGCAAAGATCGCGCAACCGATCACGTTCGTGTGCAAGAGGCGGCCCGGCAGCCGGTTCAGCCAGGGCGCGAGCCCCTTGAACAGGTCTTCGGACAGCCGCGTGCGGAACAGGATCTCGCCCATCCACAGAAAGAGCGGCAGGGCGGTCAGCGTCCAGCTGGACGAGGCGCCCCAGATCGTGACGGCCATGGCGTCGCCGGCGGGACGGCTGGAGAAGATCTCCATACCGATCCACGCGGTGCCCGCCAGGGTCAGGCCGACCCAGACCCCGCAGCCAAGCAGGACGAAGATCGAAACGACCAATAAGGTAATGACGAGAAGTTCATTCATGGGTTTGCTGCGAAGTGGCGGCGGCGACGCCGCGCGAACGGCGGACCAGTTCATCGACCAGGGCGACGAAGAACAGGACGGTGCCGACGGCCATGGTCGTTTGCGGGATCCAGAGCGGCGTGGCGTCGTTCGACGTGGACACGTCGTTGAACAGCCAGGAGTCGTAGGTCAGTTTGATGCTGAAGAAGGCGAAAGCGGCAGCCAGCAGGCAGCCGACGGCCAACGCGAAAATGTCCAGACGGCGGCTGCCAGCGGGATTCAGCGAATTGAGCAGCAGCGTCACACGGATGTGTTCACCGTGCTTGAAGGTGCTGGCCAGCGCAAGGAAGCCCGCAGCGGCCATGAAATACCCGGCATAGGCGTCCGTGCCGGGTATGTTGAAGCTAAGCTGGCGGGCGATGATCGCCGCCAGCACCGAGACGAGCACACCTATCGTGCACAGGCCGGCCAGCAGGCCGGCCGCGCCGTACAGGCTATCTAGAAAACGGCGCATGGCGATATCACTGCTTCTTGTAGGCGTCGATCATGGCCTGGCCGTCCGCACCGGCCTTTTTGAGCCAGTCTTCAAGCATGCGCTTGCCGATCACGCTCAGGCCTTCCTTGAGCTCGACCGTGGGCTGGATGGTTTCCATGCCGTTCTTGGCAAGCTCGGCCTGGTACCACTTGTTCTTTTCCTGCGACAGCTTCCAGCCGCGTTCCTCGGCCTGCGCGCCGGCTTTCTTCAGCGCTTCCTGCGTGGCGGGATCCAGCGCGTCGAATGCCTTCTTGTTCACGATGATGGCGTTCTTGGGCAGCCAGGCCTGGGTGTCGTAGAACTTCTTGATGTACTCGTACGTCTTGGTGTCGTAGCCGGTGGACGCCGACGACATGTACGAGTCGATCACGCCGGTGGCGAGCGCCTGGGCCAGTTCGGCCTGCTGCACGGTCACGGGCTGCGCGCCGACCAGTTCGGCGATCTTGGCCGTGACGGGGCTGTAAGCGCGCCACTTCAGGCCCTTCATGTCGTTGATCTGCTTGATGTCCTTGTTGGCGAAGATGCCCTGGGGCGGCCATGCCACCGCATACAGCAGCGTCATGCCTTGCGAGGCCAGCTTCTTTTCCAGGAACGGCTTCTGGGCCTGATACAGCTTGAACGACGCGTCGTAGCCGGTGGCCAGGAAGGGCAGGCCGTCCAGTTCGTAGATCGGGTCTTCGTTGGCAAAGTTGGTCAGCAGGATTTCGCCGATCTGCGCCTGGTTGCCTTGCACCGCGCGCTTGATTTCAGGCGCCTTGTACAGCGAGGCATTGTTGTGCAGCGTGATCTTGAGCTTGCCTTGCGACAGCGAATCGACGTCCTTGATGAAGGTCGTCAGGTTCTCGACGTGGAAGTTGCTGGCCGGGTAGGCGCTGGGCAGATCCCACTTGGTCTGGGCCTGTGCGCCCGCGCTGAATGCCAGGACGATGCTGCCGGTCAACAGCGAGATTTTCTTGTACATGGTGGTCCTTCTTTGCGAATGATGAAGACGGGGCTGACCCGATAGGCATTGCGAAAAAAAGAAAGCGCGGCGCCGCGTCGCGCCGCCTGAATGCCGTGCCATTCTATGTTGCTGTGCGGTAACAAAGCGCGGGAAATCGCCGTATTACGGGTAATTCCTAGGGGGAGTTGTTGTTCATTGGTTGAAGGTTCAATGACCCCGCGAAGTTTGCGTTGCGCGCTGATGGCAAGCCATCCGGCGCGCATTTTTTTCTTCTAAGATTGCGGAATCGCAGATGTGGTGAAGAGGGTCGCGTGAATTTCGTTTTTCGCCGTGATGAGTTGCTGGTCGAAACATCGTCCAGCGTGTTGCCGGATGCGGCGTTGTGTGAACGCATTGGCTTGGCGGCTGCGGCTCTGCAGCCGGTCTGGATGGAAACCGGGTCGCCGTATCGCACGGTCTGCGTCGACCCCGGTCTCGAAGCGCCCGAAGGCTACGCCTTCAAGAAGCTGCGCTCGCTCTTCGGCGTATTCGACGACGAAGGCATGGCGCTGGCCGGCCGCGCCTATCAGATCGCCGAATGGGCGCGCACCCACCGGTTCTGCGGCGCCTGCGGCACGCCCGCCGAACGCGTGGCGCACGAATTCTGCCTGCGCTGCCCGGCCTGCGGCCTGTCCGCGTATCCGCGCATCTCGCCGGCCATGATGGTCCTTATCCGCAAGGGCGACAGCATCCTGCTGGCGCGACATGCCAATGGGCCAGCGGCGCGCTACACAGCGCTGGCCGGCTTTGTGGAACCCGGCGAAAGCATCGAGCAGACGGTCCATCGGGAGGTCTTCGAAGAAGTCGGCCTCAAGGTCGGCAATCTGCAATATTTCGGCAGTCAGCCGTGGCCGTTCCCGCATTCGCTCATGGTCGCGTTCACCGCGGACTACGTGTCAGGCGACATCCGCATCCAGGAAGACGAGATCGCCGACGCCCGTTGGTTCGGCCCGGGCGACGAGATGCCCGACATCGCGGCCCGCATTTCCATCGCGGGCTGGCTGATCCGGGCCAATCTGCCCATGGGTTGGACCGCACCGTAAGGGGCCGCGGCGCCGCCCGCGGGGTAGGGTATTCCCTCGAAACGAGGGATTTTTTGCGGCGTTCGAGTATTTTTTATTGATGAAATGTAGATAAATTATTAGTATTTCGCTCAGTTAAACCTCGCCGTCCGCTCCTATGACCCCCACTTTGATTGCCTCGTCGGCGCATCTTGCCGGCGGCAGCGCGCCCGATCTTTCCGAGGTGGAGTTCGGCCTCATGATCGCCAGCCACGCATTCGACCGCTGGACGGTGCGGTGCATGGCGGCCGCAGGCCTGCCCGATCTGACGCCCACTGATGTGATGGTGTTTCACCACGTCTACCACCGCGAGCGGCCCAAGAAGCTGGCCGACATCTGCTTCACGCTCAACGTCGAAGACACCCACATCGTCAGCTATGCGCTAAAGAAATTGGACCGGCTGGGCGTGGTCCGTGGCGAACGCAGCAGCAAGGAAGTCTTCTACAGCGTCACGCCCGAGGGCGCGGCGATTCTCAAGCGCTACGGCGAAATCCGCGAGCAATGCCTGACCGCGGGCCTGGATGGCCCGGGCGGCGGCGGTCTGGAATTCAGCCGGCAACTGGCGCACACGCTGCGCGCGCTATCCGGCCTGTACGACCAGGCGGCCCGCGCCGCGACATCTCTCTGAACCCAACATGCGGGGCAACGCCCCGATCTGTCAGCAACCCGACCGTGGCCGAACGCGCTCCGGCGGCCTCTTGTTTTCAAGGACACCTATGAAGTGGCAATTCTGGATTGACCGTGGGGGCACCTTCACCGACATCGTGGCGCGCCGTCCCGATGGCACGACCACCACCGCAAAGATGCTGTCGGAAAACCCCGAGCAGTACCGCGACGCCGCAGTGGCCGGCATCCGCAAGCTGCTGGGCATCGCACCCGGCCAGCCGGTGCCCGCCGACCAGGTCGAGTGCGTGAAGATGGGCACCACGGTGGCCACCAACGCGCTGCTCGAGCGCAAGGGCGAACGCACCTTGCTCGTCACGACGCGCGGTTTCCGCGATGCGCTGCGCATCGCCTACCAGAACCGCCCGCGGCTTTTCGACCGCAACGTGCTGCTGCCCGAGATGCTGTACGAATCCGTGGTCGAGGCAGACGAGCGGGTCGCAGCGGACGGCGAGGTCATCCAGCCGCTGGACGAAGCCGCGCTGCGCCGCGACATGCAGGCCGCGTACGACGACGGCATCCGCGCGGTCGCCATCGTCTTCATGCACGCCTGGCACGCCACCGGCCACGAACAGCAGGCCGCGCGCATCGCCAACGAGATCGGCTTTACCCAGGTGTCTGTGTCGCACGAGGTCAGCCCGCTGATCAAGTTCGTCTCGCGCGGCGACACGACCGTGGTGGACGCCTACCTGTCGCCCATCCTGAAGCGCTACGTCGATCAGGTGGCCGGCGAACTGCCGGGCATCCGGCTCATGTTCATGCAGTCCAGCGGCGGCCTGACCGACGCGCACCGCTTCCGCGGCAAGGACGCGATTCTCTCGGGCCCGGCCGGCGGCATCGTCGGCATGGTGCGCACCAGTGAAATCGCCGGCTTCCCGAAGGTGATCGGCTTTGACATGGGCGGCACGTCCACCGACGTGTCGCATTACGCGGGCGAGTTCGAACGCGAATTCGAAACCCAGGTGGCCGGCGTGCGCATGCGCGCGCCGATGATGAGCATCCATACGGTCGCAGCCGGTGGCGGCTCGATCCTGCATTTCGACGGCGCGCGGCTGCGCGTCGGCCCGGATTCCGCGGGCGCCAATCCGGGACCGGCGTGCTATCGCCGCGGCGGTCCGCTGGCGGTGACGGACTGCAACGTCCTCCTGGGCAAGATCCAGCCCGATTTCTTCCCCAAGGTGTTCGGTCCCGATGCCAACGAGGCCCTGGACCGCGACGCCGTGGTCGAACGCTTTTCCGCGATGGCCGACGAAGTGCGCGCCGCCACGGGCCGCGAGATGTCGCCCGAGCAGCTTGCCGAAGGCTTTCTCGAGATCGCCGTGGGCAACATGGCAGAAGCCATCAAGCGCATCTCGGTGCAGCGCGGCCATGATGTCACCGAATACGCGCTGACCGTGTTCGGCGGCGCGGGCGGACAGCACGCCTGCCTGGTGGCCGACGCGCTGGGCATGACGACAGTGTTCGCGCACCCGCTGGGCGGCGTGCTGTCGGCCTATGGCATGGGGCTGGCGGATCAAACCGACATGCGCCAGAAGACGGTCGAGAAGGTGCTGGACGCGAGCCTGATGGGCGAGTTGAAGGACGAGCTGGATGTTCTGGCGGGCCAGGCGGTCGGCGAACTGCGCCGCCAGCACGTCGCCGAAGCCGACATCACGGTGCAGCGCCGCCTGCACCTGAAGTACCGCGGCACCGACACCGCGCTGGAAGTGGCGTACTCGGACCTGGATCAGGCGCGCCGCGACTTCGAAGCCGCGTACCGCCAGCGCTATTCATTCCTGATGCCCAACCGCGAACTCGTGGTCGAGACCATCTCGGTCGAGGCGACGGGCGGCGGTGAGCGCGTTGGCGAAGCGTCCACGTCGCGCACCCGCGAAGGCGCGCTGACAGCCCGCCGCGTGGTCAGCATGTACAGCGCCGGCGCCTGGCGCGACACGCCGCTTTACGTGCGTGAAGACATGGCCGGCGGCGATGTGGTTGCAGGCCCCGCGATCATTTCCGAGCCCAACCAGACCACGGTCGTCGAGCCGGGCTGGCAGGCCGAACTGACGGCGCAGGATCACTTCGTGATCCGCCGCGTGGAAGCGCGCCGCGAGCAGCGCAAGGTCGGCACGCAGGCGGATCCCGTCATGCTCGAGGTCTTCAACAACCTCTTCATGTCGATCGCCGAACAGATGGGCTACCGCCTGCAGAACACGGCGTACTCGGTCAACATCAAGGAACGCCTGGACTTCTCTTGCGCCATCTTCGACGCGCAGGCCCGCCTGATCGCCAATGCGCCGCACATGCCGGTGCACCTGGGTTCCATGGGCGAGTCCGTGCGCACGGTCATGAACGCCAATGCCGGCAAGATGAGGCCCGGCGACGCGTACGTCGTGAACGATCCGTACCACGGCGGCACGCACTTGCCTGACGTCACGGTCATCACGCCAGTGTTCGACAAGGCGGGGCGCGAGATCCTGTTCTACGTGGGATCGCGTGGCCACCACGCCGACATCGGCGGCACCACGCCCGGCTCGATGCCGCCGGATTCCAAGACGGTCGAAGACGAAGGCGTGCTGTTCACGAACTTCCAGCTCGTCAAGGACGGCGAGTTCCGCGAAGCGGCCGCGCGCGGGATTCTTGGATCGGGCCGCTGGCCGGCGCGCAACCCGGATCAGAACATCGCCGACATGCACGCGCAGATCGCCGCCAACGAAAAAGGCGTGCAGGAACTCTTGCGCATGTGCGATCACTTCGGCCTGGATGTCGTGCGCGCCTACATGGGCCACGTGCAGGACAACGCCGAAGAGGCCGTGCGTCGCGTGATCTCGGTGCTGAAGGACGGCAGCTACGAATACCCGCTGGACAACGGCGCGGTGATTCGCGTGGCCGTGCGGGTGGACACCGAAGCGCGCAGCGCGGTGGTCGACTTTACGGGCACCTCGGCGCAGCTGGACAACAACTTCAACGCGCCGGGCGCGATCGCCGTGGCCGCCGTGCTGTATGTGTTCCGCACGATGGTCAACGACGACATCCCGCTGAACGACGGCTGCCTGGTGCCGCTGTCCATCATCGTGCCGGAAGGCTCGATGCTGCGTCCGAACCCGCCGGCTTCGGTGGTCGCGGGCAACGTGGAAACGTCCATGTGCATCGTCAACGCGCTGTATGGCGCGCTGGGCGTGCTGGCCGCCAGCCAGGGCACCATGAACAACTTCACGTTCGGCAACGCGCGCCATCAGTACTACGAGACCATCTCGGGCGGCACGGGTGCGGGTCCGGTGCGCATCGACGCGGCGGGTCCCCACGACGAAGGGTTTGCGGGTACGTCGGTCGTTCAGGCGCACATGACCAACTCGCGCCTGACCGATCCGGAAGTGCTGGAGTTCCGCTTCCCCGTCCGTCTGGAGTCCTACGAGATTCGCAAGGGCTCGGGCGGCAAGGGCCGGTATCCCGGCGGCGACGGCGGCATACGCCGCATTCGTTTCCTGGAAGACATGACTGCGGCCATCCTGTCGAACAACCGGCGGTACGCGCCGTTCGGTCTGGCGGGCGGCGAGCCGGGCGCCATGGGCCGCAACACGATTGAACGCGTGGACGGCACCATCGAGGAGCTCGGTCCGCAGGACAGCGCGCAACTGCGTCCGGGCGATGTCTTCGTGGTGGAAACGCCCGGAGGCGGCGGTTACGGCGCGCAGTGATGCACGCCAGGATGTCCGGTCCCGATCACTCGGGATCGGACATCACGTCCAGCGCGATATCGGCGCGTGCCTTACGGTCGTAGACGCGCAGGACGACCACCTCATCGGTTATTTCGAACATCGCCGTCGCCAAGGTGTTCTCGTCGTCGGGATCGTCCTTGGCGGTCCGCAGGATCGGCAGCTTGCCCTCAGTATCGAGCAGGGCAGCCAGCATGTCGGCGCTGCCCGATTCCGGTAGCCATCCATCCACCAGGCCTTCGATCCGGTTCTGCCGCGCCCGCGACGAATCGGTGACGATCTGCGCCTGGCCGCGGGTGGCCGCGTGCACCATGTGGTTGGCGTGGCCGTAGCGCCGGCCGATCTGCTGAATGGACACCGAACCCGGCGTGACCTCGGCGCTGAGCAGGCGCGGGTCCGACGCCGCGCCCAGCGTGTGATGAAAACCGCCGGCGTGGGGCAGGTCGTGCAGCAGCGCCACCGCCTCGTCCAGCGTCGTGCAGTCCAGGACCGCGCGCGCTGCGAACATGCGGGGCACGCCCGCATGGCGCTGCCGGGTACGCAGGTTGTTGATGGTTTGCACCAGGCCCACGCGATTGGCGGCGAAGGTGTGGCCGGGCAGGGAACCCGGGTAATAGAAGCTGAGATAACCCGGCGCGTCGTCCAGCGCCACGTCCACCAGATGGCAGCGGCCATACAGATAGGGGTCGCCGTCCTCGTTGTGACCGATCCAGCGCGTGCCGTCGGCGGTGCGCAGGGCGGCCGACGTGCAGCCATCCGTGGTGCTGTGCAGCAGATCGCCTCGGCAATGCCATAGCAGCACGTCCTTGAGCGGCATGCGCAGGCCTTCGGCCAAACCTTCGAATTCATCCCAGATCTCGGGCAGGGCGGCCTGCGTCTGCTGCGCCAGCTCGTCGACGAAAGGATGACCGCGCCACGGCCGCAGGGCTTCCCAGGTGCCGCTCTGTTCCAGATAGGACCCCATGATGGGACGGGCCAGCTTGCCCAGCGCCACGCCGACCTGGCGGCGGTTTCCAGCGATGCGTATGTATTTGCAGGCCATCGAAAACCTCCGGATGTCTCGCGGATTGTACGGGGTCTGCCGTTCCGCCGGGCTCCATCCGATGCGTTAAGATCGTCGATAAGTTGCGCCGGCGAACCCGGCGCGGCCCAGGAATCATGCCCTTACAACAAGCCCGGGGTGCCTGGCGCTCCCCAAGAGGAGAGTTTCATGATCAAACGTAAAGTCGCCGCCGCTATGGTGGGCCTGTCCCTGACCCTGTTCGGCGCCGCGTCGGCCGCTCAGGCCCAGGGCAGGGAATTGGTGGTGGCCACCGATACCGCTTTCGTGCCGTTCGAATTCAAGCAGGGCAACACGTACGTCGGCTTCGACGTCGATCTGTGGGCGGCCATCGCTAAGGAACTCAACCTCAAGTACAAGCTGCAACCGATGGACTTCGCCGGCATCATTCCCGGCCTGCAGACCAAGAACATCGACGCCGCGCTGGCGGGCATCACGATCCGCGACGACCGCAAGAAGGTCATCGACTTCTCGGATCCCTACTACGAAAGCGGCCTGGCTATCCTGGTGGGCGAAAAGAACACCGACATCAAGGACGCCAAGTCCCTGGCCGGCAAGACCGTCGCCGTCAAGACGGGCACCGCGACCGTGGACTTCCTGAAGGCCCAGGTGCCGGACGCCAAGCTCAAGCTGTTCCCCAACATCGACAACGCGTACCTTGAACTGGCCACCGGCCGGGTCGACGCCGCCGTCCACGACACGCCGAACGTCCAGTATTACGCCAATACGGCCGGCAAGGGCCGCGTGAAGGTGGTCGGCTCGGTCAAGAGCGGCGACTTCTACGGCATTGCCTTCCCGAAGGGCAGCGAACTGGTCCCCGAGGTCAACAAGGCGCTCGCCAACTTGAAGGCCAGCGGCGAGTACGACGCGATCTACACCAAGTGGTTCGGCAAGAAGCCCTGACCGGCTCGGCAAGCGGCACTTTTCACGGACGCGCCGTGTAAGCCGCGGTGAAGGACCGGGTCCGGCGCGTTGCCGGATTCGGTGGTGGCAAGCGCCACCGCTCCCGACCGCGAGGCGCGTCCGCCATGATGCGGGCGCGCCGCTGCGCGCCATAGGGGGAAGATCGTGGAGTTTGACTGGGCTGTCATCGAGGAAGCGTTACCCAATCTGCTGACGGGTACGCTCATGACCATCAAGATCACGTTCTGGGGCCTGGCGGGCGGCTTTCTGCTCGGGGCGCTGTCGGGCGTGACGCGGGCCTACGGGAACGCGATCTTGTCGGGCATCGCGCAGGTCTATGTCGCGGTCATCCGCGGCACGCCGATCGTGGTGCAGGTCATGTTCATCTACTTTGCGCTGCCGCTGCTGGCAGACATCCGGGTCGACGCCGAATTCGCGGCGATCGCCACCCTCATCATCAACTCGGGGGCGTACATCTCGGAGATCGTGCGGGGGGCGCTGCTGTCGGTCCATAAGGGCCTGAAGGAAGCAGGGCAGGCGATGGGCCTGCCGTTTCACAAGATCCTGCTGCACATCATTGGTCCCGTTGCGTTCCGGCGCATGATTCCGCCACTGGGCAACCAGTGCATCATCAGCCTTAAGGACTCGTCGCTGTTCATCGTGATCGGCGTGGCGGAACTGACCCGTCAAGGGCAGGAAATCATGGCCAGCAATTTCCGGGCGGTCGAAATCTGGTCCGCCGTGGCGATCATCTATCTGATCCTCACGGGGCTGATGGCGTTGACCCTGCATCTGGTCGAAAAGAGGATGCGCATCATATGAGCATGGTTGAATTTCATAACGTCACCAAACGCTTTGGCGACTCGACGGTGCTGAACGGCATCTCGCTCAACATCGATGCTGGCGAGGTCGTGGTGGTGGTCGGGCCTTCAGGCTCGGGCAAGTCCACTTTCCTGCGTTGCATCAACGTGCTGGAGACGATCAACGACGGCGACCTGCTGGTCGATGGCCTCAGTGTGAAAGGCGACCCGGCCACCGTACGCGAGATCCGGCGCGAGGCGGGCATGGTGTTCCAGCAGTTCAATCTGTTCCCGCAGATGACGGCACTGGAAAACGTCATGTTCGGACCCGTCCACACCCGGGGCCAGAGCCGCGACGAGGCCCGTCAGCTTGCCCAGGGGTTGCTGGCAAAGGTGGGTCTGGCCGAACGCATGAATCACTACCCTTCGGAACTGTCCGGGGGGCAGCAGCAGCGTGTGGCAATTGCCCGCGCGCTGGCGATCATGCCCAAGCTGATGCTGTTCGACGAACCCACGTCCGCGCTGGATCCCGAACTGCGTCACGAAGTGCTGAAGGTCATGCGCGACCTGGCGGAGGAAGGGATGACGATGGTGGTCGTGACGCACGAGATGGAATTCGCGCGCAAGGTCGGCAGCCGGCTGATCTTCATCGATGCCGGCAAGATCGCTCATGATGGTCCGCCGGAGGAGCTGCTCAGCAATCCGCCCAGCCAGCGCTTGAAGGACTTCCTGCAGCACGTGACCTGACATGAAAAAGGCGTCCGGCTTGTGGCCGGACGCCTTTTTTTGGTGTGCGCGGTAAGGAGGGCCTCAGCCCTTCACGCGGACGATCTTCTGCACCTGCGGCACGTGCCGGATGGCGCGGATGACCTGGGCTAGATGCTTGCGGCTGTCGACCTGGATGGTCAGGTGCAGCGATACGGTGGACACGGCGTCGTCGTGCATCGTGACATGCATGATATTGGCGTCGGCGGCGGTAACTTCCGCTGCCAGCCGTCCCAACACGCCGCGTTCATTGCGCGTGACGATGTCCAGGCGCGTCGCCAGATGCTTGGCGGTCTGCGCGTCCCAGCCCACGTTGATCCACCGCTCGGGCTCACGCAGGCGCTGGCGCAACGCGACGGGGCAATCGGCCGTGTGCACCACCAGGCCGTGACCCATGCGCATTCCGGCCACGATGGGATCGCCGGGCAGCGGACCGCAGCAAGGCGCAAGCTGCACCGCCTGGCCTTCGTTGCCCTGGATCAGGATGGGGGCGCTGCGCGCCGAGGTCAGTTCGTCGACCGCGGCGGCCGTTGTGGCGACCAGTTGGTGCTCCGGCGCAAATCGGCGGGCAACCACCGCGGCAAGCCGCTTGCCCAGTCCGATGTCGGCCAAAATTTCCTCGCGCGAACTGGCGCCGGTGCTGCGCGCCAGCTTTTGCCAGCCCGGGTCGTCGGTGGCGGGCAAAGGCATGTGCAATTCCTGCATTGCCTGGGCCAGCAATCGTTCGCCGAAAGCCACCGACTCTTCGTACTTGACGGTACGCAGGTAGTGGCGGATTTCAGAACGCGCCCGGCCGGTGCGCACATAGTTCAGCCATTGCGCATTGGGGCGCGAGGCCGGCGACGTGACGATTTCCACGGTGTCGCCGCTGCTCAGTTCGGTGCGCAGCGGCACGAACTCGCCATTGACCTTGGCCGCGACGGCCTGATTGCCGATGTCGGTGTGAATCGCGTAGGCGAAGTCGACGGGCGTGGCGCCGCGGGGCAGCGAAATGATCTTGCCGCGCGGCGTAAAAACGTACACGGCGTCCGGGAACAGGTCGACCTTGACGTGTTCGAGGAATTCGCCTGAATCGCCGGTCTGGCTCTGGATGTCCAGCAGCGATTGCAGCCATTGGTGCGTGCGCTTCTGCAGGTCATTGAGCGTCAGGTCCGCGCCCTTGTATAGCCAATGCGAGGCGACGCCTTCCTCGGCGACGTGGTGCATGTCGCGCGTACGGAACTGGAACTCGACCGGCGTGCCGTAGGGGCCGACCAGCGTCGTGTGCAGGGACTGATAGCCGTTCACCTTGGGGATTGCGATGTAGTCCTTGAACTTGCCGGGCACCGGGCGGAACAGCTGATGCAGCGTCCCCAGCGCCAGATAGCACTCGGGCAGCGTGTGGACCACGATGCGGAAACCGTAGATGTCCAGCACGTCCGAGAAGGACTTTTTCTGGTCGACCATCTTGCGGTAGATGCCGAACAGCGTCTTTTCGCGGCCGCTGACTTCGGCCTCGATGCCGGCGGCGGGCAGGGCGGCCCGAACGGAGTCGGCGATCTTGGTGATGACCTCGCGGCGGTTGCCGCGCGCGGCCAGCACGGCCTTGTACAGCACCTGGTAGCGGTTCGGGTGCATCGCGGCAAAGCACAGGTCCTGCAGTTCGCGGAACAGCAGGTTCAGGCCGAGCCGATGCGCGATGGGCGCATAGATGTCCAAGGTTTCGCGGGCGATGCGGCGGCGCTTTTCGGGATTGACCGCGTCCAGCGTGCGCATATTGTGCAGCCGGTCGGCCAGCTTGATGAGGATGACGCGCACGTCGCGCGCCATCGCCAGCAGCATCTTGCGGAAGCTCTCTGCCTGTTGTTCGGCCTTGGTGGCGAAGTCCAGGCGGTCCAGCTTGGACAGGCCATCGACCAGCTCGGCGACTTCCGGACCGAATTTCTCGGCCAGCTCGTGCTTGGCGATGCCCTGGTCTTCCATCACGTCGTGCAGCAGGGCGGCAGACAGCGCGTTGACGTCGAGCTTCCAGCCCGCGCAGATTTCGGTGACGGCGATGGGATGAGAGATGTAGGGCGAGCCGCTGGCGCGGAACTGGCCCAGGTGCGCCTGGTCCGCAAAGCGATAGGCTTCGCGCACGCGCTCTACATCATTCTTGTCGAGATAGCTGCCGATGATTTCGGTCAGCGGCGCCAGCGAGGCGACCGGGGATCCGGTCGCGTCCGCCGCTTCTTGCGCGGCGACGGACGGTGGCGTGGGGGAATTCTTGTCTTTCTTGCCCGTGCGGCGCCCGAGACGGGAGCCGGCACGTAGTGCGGCAAGCAGACCAGATGAAGCGTACTTCAGCCCGGGAAAAGCCATGCTTGCAGCCCCCCGGAGCGTATCAGGTGGGAACTTTACGCAGCATTTCCACGCCGGTGAGTCCGCCAGCGATTTCGCGCAGGGCCGTGACCGTGGGCTTGTCCTTGCTGTCCAGGCGCGGGGCGTGGCCTTGCGCCAATTCACGGGCGCGGTAGGTCGCGGCCAGCGTGAGCTTGAAACGATTGGGGATTTGATTCAGACAGTCTTCGACAGTGATGCGAGCCATTAGGACACCTGGTGCTGATGGATGATGGGGAGAATGCGTTCGGCTCAGTGTTCGGCCGGGATGCCAAGTTGCGCAAACAACTCGGCGTGACGGGCGGCCTGAGACGAAAAACGCAGCCGTGCGGCGCTGACGATTTGGGTCAGCTCCGACAGGGCTACGCTAAATTCTTGATTAATAATAACATATTCGCATTCAGGCGCATGGGCGATTTCGCCGCCTGCGGCCATCAGCCGGCGGGCGATGACTTGGGGCTCGTCCTGGCCGCGCGCCTTGAGCCGGCTTTCGAGCTCGTCGATGGACGGCGGCAGCACGAAAATGCCGATCGCGCGCGGAAAACGCTGCTTCACCTGGCGCGCGCCTTGCCAGTCGATTTCCAGCAGCACGTCACGTCCCTGGCTGGTCGCCTCGTCGATGCGGTCGCGCGGCGTGCCGTAGAAATTGCCGTGGACTTCGGCCCATTCCAGCAGGTTCTGCGCTTCGCGCATGCGCTTGAAATCGTCGATCGACACGAACCGGTACTCGCGGCCGTCTTCTTCGCCGGGGCGGGGCGCGCGCGTCGTGCAGGAAATGGAAAGCAGGATGGAGGAGTCCTGGGCAAGCAGGGCCTTCACGAGGCTGGACTTGCCGGCGCCGCTGGGCGCGACGACCATGAAGACGTTTCCGGGAGTGGCGTGCATGAATGAATGTGACCGGCTGTGATGCTGAGACTCGAAGAATAGCAAATCGCGCGGTTGGCCGCGCGGTCCGGCAACGCGTGAAGCCATGCCGGGCGGACGTTGAACCCAGGCGGCCGGCCCGCCGTGTGCGGGGCACGACGGGCGGGTCATCCCTTTGGCGGGAATGTAGAAAGTGTGTCGCGCCTGGAACCTTCGCTTGCAGCATCCGTAAGACGATTCGGGTAGGATTTCGCGCATTCATAAGACGGAGAATCCGATGAACACGAACGAGATCGATCCGCCCCGCGTCGCCCTGGTCACGGGCGCCGGCACCGGCATTGGCCGCGCAGTCGCGCTGGAATTCCTGGCGCAGGGTTACCGGGTCGTGCTGGCGGGCCGCCGGCGTGAGCCCCTGGAAGCCACCCGGACGGCCGCCGGGGAAGACGGTCTGCGGGCACTCGTCGTGCCCACGGACGTATCCGACGAGCAGGCAGTCCGCGATCTCTTCGATACCGCCCAGCGCGAATACGGCCGCCTGGACGTGCTGTTCAACAACGCCGGGCGCGGCGCGCCGGCCGTGCCGATCGAGGAATTGCCGGTGGCCGTGTGGCGCGAAGTCGTCGACACCAACCTGACGGGCATGTTCCTGTGCGCGCAGGCTGCGATCCGCATCATGAAAGCGCAGAACCCGCGAGGCGGCCGCATCATCAACAACGGCTCGATTTCCTCGCACGCGCCGCGGCCGTTTTCCATTGCCTATACCGCCACCAAGCACGCGGTGACCGGGCTGACCAAGTCGATCTCCCTGGATTGCCGAGCGTACAACATTGCATGCGGCCAGATCGATATCGGCAACGCTGCCACGGAAATGACTGAGCGCATGGCTGCCGGCATCCTGCAGGCCGATGGCAGCACCAAGGTCGAACCGCGCATGGACGTTGCGCACGTGGCGCAGGCCGTGGCCGCAATGGCCCGTCTGCCGCTGGACGCCAACGTGCAATTCATGACGCTCATGGCCACCAACATGCCGTTCGTGGGTCGAGGCTGAACATTTCTTTCAGGAACGAAACCGCCGGCACGAGCGTGCCGGCGTTTTTGCGTTCATCCCCAGGCGCCCAGTGGGCGCCGTCCGCCGGCCTTGCGCTTAGCGTGAGGCCTGAGCAAGCAGTTGCTTGGGCGGGGTATCCAGATAGGCGCGGGCGCCCAGGTAACGTTTGGACCAGTAGGCCGTCTTCATGTCGTCGACGCGTACCTTGGTGCCGCGGCGGGGGGCATGAACGAACTTGTTCTGGCCAATATAGATGCCGACGTGCGAGGTGACGCCGCGTCCACGGGTGGCGAAGAACACCAGATCACCGGGGCGCAGTTCCTTCTTGGCGGACACGGTCTTGCCTTCGCTGCGCTGGGCGCGCGCGGTGCGCGGCAGCTCCAGGCCCGCGATTTCGCGGTAGACATACAGGACGAGCCCGCTGCAATCGAAGCCGTCGGCGTCATCGCCGCCCCAGCTGTAGGGCGTGCCGATGGCCTCCAGGCCGGCCTGCACGACGCGCTCGCGCAGCGTCAGGACGGTGGGCTCTTGCGCGAGGCTTAAGCCGCTGAGGGTGGGGCGGGCTTGTTCGGCGGCCAGCGAGGCTTGGGCGGCGCCAGGAATCCAGGAGAGCGTCAGGGCCAGCAGGGGCGCTGACAGAAATGCGGGCGTGCGGAATTGGGTAAAGCGAAACTTTCGCGTGGGCGGCGTCATTACGTCACTTCAGAAATCGGAGTGGGCGGCATGGCTTTGCCTATGAGGCAAGCCGGCGGAAAGGGGAGCGGTTTCCAGGCAGAAAGCAAGAAACGCCTCAAGATTATAGTGTAATAATGTTTCATTACATTTGTAGTGCAATGCAGCATAATCGCCGGCCTGTTGTTACTGTGCGCCCACCGCGCCACGTAACAGGCTCATCGGAAATCGCGTATCCGCGGGCCGTTGTGTGCGATAGCCACGACGGCGGCTCTGATGACATTTCATTGCCTAACGCCTCGGGCATAATCGACCGCATCGGCCCTCGGTATTGCCGTTGCGCAAAGCCGATGCCAAAAAAGACAGATAAGAAGGCGGAGTAAAGCTCAATGATGAACGCAGTACACCCTTTGTCGTCCATGAACCGGCCTGAGGCCCTGCCGTTTGAACCCTTCCAGGACGCGTTGTCCGCCGTAGACCGGCTGGCGGAAATCTATGCGCGCAATACGGCGTTCCTGCGTACCGCGTTTCGCGAGGTCTTGAAGGGCACGGGCAATGGCAGCGCGCGATTCCGCGCCTACTACCCGGCCATCCGCATCGTCGTCGAAACCTACGATCCCATCGACACCCGGCTTTCCTATGGCCACGTGGCCGAACCGGGTTACTACCAGACCACCATCACACAGCCGGTCCTGTTTCGCGATTACCTGATCGAGCAGATCGGCCAGTTGTTGCAGAACCATCGGGTGGCGGTCGAAGTGGGCGAGTCGGATTCCCCGATTCCGCTGCATTTCGCGTTTCCCGAGGGCGCCTACGTGGAAGGCGAGCACCTCGAGGCGCTCAAGCGCCCGCTGCGCGACCTGTTCGACGTGCCGGATCTGGCGGTCACCGACGACGCCATCGTGAACGGATCGTGGCGCGGCAAGGAAGGCGAACCCAAGCCGCTGGCGCCGTTTACCGCGCAGCGCGTGGATTATTCGCTGCACCGGCTGCAGCACTACACCTCGACGGCGCCCACGCACTTCCAGAATTTCGTGCTGTTCACCAACTACCAGTTCTATGTCGACGAGTTCTGCGCCCGGGCCCGCGCCCTGATGTCCAGCGGCAACGAAGACTACGAAATGCTGGTCGAGCCCGGCAACCGTATTACGCGCCGCGGCGAAAGCGGTCCGGGCGACGAGGCCCAGGCCGTGCGCTTGCCGCAGATGCCGGCTTACCACCTGGTGCGCGGCGATCACTCCGGCATCACGTTGGTCAACATCGGCGTCGGACCGTCGAACGCCAAGACGATCACCGACCACATCGCCGTGCTGCGTCCGCACGCGTGGCTGATGCTTGGCCATTGCGCCGGCCTGCGAGATTCCCAGCGCCTGGGCGACTACGTCCTGGCGCACGGCTATGTCCGTGAAGACCACGTGCTGGATGACGATCTGCCCACCTGGGTGCCCGTGCCGGCGTTGGCGGAAGTGCAGGTGGCGCTGGAGCAGGCGGTCGAAGAAGTGGCCGGGCTGTCCGGTTGGGACCTGAAGCGCATCATGCGTACGGGCACCGTGGCGACAATCGACAACCGCAACTGGGAATTGCGCGACCACGTCGATCTGGTGGAACGCTTTGCCCAGTCGCGCGCGATTGCGCTGGACATGGAATCGGCCACGATCGCGGCCAACGGATTCCGCTTCCGGGTGCCTTACGGCACCTTGCTGTGCGTGTCGGACAAGCCGCTGCACGGCGAACTGAAACTGCCCGGCATGGCGAGCGCCTTTTACCGGCGTCAGGTCAACCAGCATCTGGAAATCGGCATCCGGGCGCTTGAGCGGCTGCGCGACATGCCGCCGGAGCGGCTGCATTCGCGCAAGCTGCGCACGTTCATGGAAACGGCGTTTCAATAAGACGGCCGCTGCCGGGAGGCCTCCGGGGCGAATCCGTCCCCAGCTCCTGGCCATTTTTCATGTCGGGGCCGATTGCGCTATTCTCGCGCGTTGCTCGGTAATCCCAGGGCGTTCGCAGCGTATTGCGCGAGCGCCATCCAGACGTGAAGGAACGCATTTTGGCACCATCGGAACACGATGACCGTCGCTCAGGCGGCACGCGCAACGCGCAGGCGGACAGGCCGTCCGAATTGCGGCGCACGCTGTCGGCGCGCCACCTGACCATGATCGCGGTCGGCGGGTCCATCGGCACCGGACTCTTCGTGGCGTCGGGCGCGACCATCGCCAAGGCCGGCCCTGGCGGTGCGCTGCTGGGCTATGTGCTGATCGGCATCATGGTCTATTTCCTGATGACCAGCCTGGGCGAACTGGCGGCTGCCATGCCGGTGTCCGGCTCGTTCTCGACCTACGGCGCGCGCTATGTCGAAGACGGCTTCGGCTTCGCGCTCGGGTGGAACTATTGGTACAACTGGGCGGTGACGGTGGCGGTCGACCTGGTCGCGGCGCAGCTCGTCATGGCGTACTGGTTTCCCGATGTGCCCGGCTTCTATTGGAGCGCGCTGTTCCTGGCCATCACTTTCGGACTGAACGCCATGTCCGCCCGCGGGTTCGGCGAGGCCGAATTCTGGTTTGCGCTGATCAAGGTGATTGCGGTGCTGGCCTTCGTCACCATGGGCGTGATGATGCTGCTGGGCATCATCCGCGGCGGCGAGACGGGCGGGCTGGCCAACTGGACGGTGGGCGACGCGCCCTTCGCAGGCGGCTTTGCCGCGCTGATCGGCGTGGCGATGGTGGTGGGATTTTCGTTCCAGGGCACCGAACTGATCGGCATTGCCGCAGGAGAATCCAAGGATCCGGCCCGCAATCTGCCGCGCGCGGTGCGCCAGGTGTTCTGGCGCATTCTGCTGTTCTACGTGGCGGCGATCCTGGTCATCGGCCTCTTGATTCCCTATACCGATCCGCACCTGCTGCGCAACGATGTCGAGGACATCAGCGTCAGCCCGTTCGCGCTGATCTTCGAACGCGCGGGACTGTTGGGTGCGGCCTCCGTGATGAACGCCGTGGTGCTGACGTCGGTGCTGTCCGCCGGCAATTCGGGCATGTATGCGGCCACGCGCATGCTCTACAGCCTGGCGCGCGAAGGCAAGGCGCCGCGGATCTTCGGCCGGATTTCGCGTAGCGGCGTGCCCCTGTGGGCGCTGCTGGCCACCACCGTCGTCGCGGCGCTGTGCTTTTTCACCTTCCTCTTCAGTCCCAACGACGTCTATATCTGGCTGCTCAATACGTCGGGGATGACCGGGTTCATTGCGTGGCTGGGCATTGCCATCAGCCATTACCGGTTCCGGCGGGGTTACGTGAAGCAGGGCAACAGCCTGGCGGATCTGCCGTATGTGTCCCCGTTCTTCCCCTTCGGTCCGATCTTCGCGTTCGTGCTGTGCCTGATCATCACCTTGGGTCAGAACTACCAGGCGTTCCTGGAGGACAAGATCCAGTGGGGCGGCGTGGTCGCCACCTACATCGGCATTCCGCTCTTTTTGCTGATCTGGGCCGGCTACCGCCTGACGCGCGGATCGCGCTTTGTCAGCTACCGCGACATGCGTTTTCCGGACGCGCGCGCCCGTAGTGAATACCTGGATTCGGCCCTGCGGGGCGAGCCGGCGACGGGCGAGAGCCGCTAACAGGGTGGCCGGCAGGCGGGGGTAGCAACCCCCGCGGGCGCCGCGCCCCTTACTCGATGTTCTGCGCCTGCTCGCGCATCTGCTCGATCAGCAGCTTCAGGTCCATGGCGGCGCGGGTGACTTCCATGCTGCCGGCCTTGGAACCCAGCGTGTTGGCTTCACGGTTCATTTCCTGGAACAGGAAATCCAGGCGCTTGCCCGCGCTGCCGGCGTTCTTCTTGCCGGCCGCGGGCTTGCCGCCGCCGTCGGACAGCAGGTGACGCAGTTCTTCCAGGTGCGAACGCAGGCGGGACAGTTCCTCGGCCACGTCGATGCGCAGGGCAAAGAGGTTGGCTTCCTGCGACAGGCGTTCGGACAGTTCCGCGCCGGAAATGTGGGTGAATCCGCCGGGGAATGCGGATTCGACGCTTTCGCGCAGCTTGGCGGCCTGGCGCTCGCGGTGGTCAGCCAGCAATTGCGGCAGATGCGCCTGCACGATGTCCACGACGCGCGCGACGCCATCGGCGCATTCGCGCATCATGCCGGCCAGGCGTTCGCCTTCGCGCTCGCGGCCTTCCTGAAGCTGGGTCAGGGCCTGCTGCGCGGCTTGCAGGCACGCGGCGCCCCAGATCTGCGGGTCCAGGGCGTCGTTGCCGCGCTGGCCGGGCCAGTTGAACAGTTCGGCCAGACGCGGGGACGCGATGTCCGGAATGATGCGGCGCGCGGCCTGCAGCTGTTCGGCCAGGCTGTCGAGCCAGGCGGGATCCAGCTTGGACAGGTCGGCGTTGGCCGCACGGGTGAAGGACACGCGGATTTCGACCTTGCCGCGGGCCAGGTTGGTGGTCAGCAGCTCGCGCAGGGGCGTTTCCACGTGGCGCAGTTCGTCCGGAAGACGGAAATACAGGTCGAGAAAGCGGCTGTTGACGCTGCGCAGTTCTATGGCGAGAGTGCCTTGTTCTAAGTCTGCTCGGGCGTTGCCGAAGGCGGTCATGCTGCGGATCATGGTGTGCGTGTCCTGGTGATTCTTGGAATAGGAGCCGGTTGCGCCGGGGCCCGCGGCGCCCAGGTCCTGGGCAGCGGGTCTGTGTTTTCAACCGGATACATCGCGGCAGGATACTCCAAGCGAGATTGTCTTGTGACGCCTGCCCGTACAATGCCGCGAATCTAAGCCAAGTCTGGAGCCAGTTGTGACCACCATCCCCACGAATGTCCGGCCGTCGGGCCGCGCCGCCGACCAATTGCGTCCGTTTAGCCTGGAGCGTGGCTTTACGCGATACGCCGAAGGCTCCGTGCTGGTGAAGGCGGGCGACACCCATGTGCTTTGCACGGCAAGCGTCCTGGACAAGGTACCGCCTTTTCTGAAGGGCAAGGGCGAAGGCTGGGTAACGGCTGAATACGGCATGTTGCCGCGGGCCACGCACACGCGCGGCGACCGCGAGGCCGCGCGCGGCAAGCAGAGCGGCCGCACGCAGGAGATCCAGCGCCTGATCGGACGCAGTCTGCGGGCGGTGTTCGACATGAAGGCGCTGGGCGAACGCACGCTGCACCTTGATTGCGACGTGCTGCAGGCCGACGGCGGCACGCGCTGCGCCAGCATCACGGGCGCCTGGGTAGCGGCGGCCGACGCGGTGGGTCTGCTGATGAAACGTGGCGATCTGGCCACCAATCCGATCCGCGACGCCGTCGCTGCGGTGTCGGTGGGCTTGGTCAACGGCCAGGCGGTGCTGGATCTGGACTACCCGGAAGATTCGGCCTGCGACGCCGACGTGAACGTCATCATGACGGGCAGCGGCGCATTCGTGGAAGTGCAGGGCACGGGCGAGGGCGCGACGTTCACGCGGGCTGAGCTGGACACGATGCTGGTGCTGGCGGAAAACGGGATTGCCAACCTGGTGAAGGCCCAGCGCGCCGCGCTGGCGTGAGCTGTGTGGCGCCTGGTCCGTCGTGCGAACCCGGTGTCTGACACCCTTGTGAGATGACCGCCAGCTGATGGATGTGCCTGTAAGGTGTCAGGCACCTGCAGCAACTGACGGATGTGCCCGCAGGGTGTGAGACTTCTGCCGCAGACACTTGCAGCGTAGCCACAACGCAAAAAAAAGCCGCAGATGCGGCTTTTTTTTGTGCCTGAGTTTCAGGCATTCGCGAATTACTTCGGCAACAGCGCCTCCACCTTGCCCACTTTTTCAAGCCCCCAGATCGTCGCAATCAAACCGCGCAGTTCCTGTTCCGTCGCCGCGTCGGCGTACCGGCCCAGGCTGAGCGTCTTGTCCTCGATTTCCGGACGGCTGAGCGTGTTGCCCGGGTCGCCCTTGGGTTCGTCGACGCGGCCATGCAGCACGCGGCCGTCGCGGGTGTACACCGTAACCTTGCCGATCCAACGTTGCGGGTAGGCGCCGTCGACTTCGGGGTCGAGCGCCATTTCCACTTTCCCGCGGAAGGCGGCGACGCCCGGGTCGTCGAGGCCCGCGTCAAATTCCGCCAGACCGGCGCGGCCTTGTCGCGCGATCAGCGCCAGCACCGTGCCCATCGAAAACTTGGACTGGTGAACGGTCTGCGGATTCACCACTGGGCCAAGGACGTCGATGGCGCCCTGGTGGACGTGCGCCACGACGCGTTCGACGTCGTCCTCGGTCAGGTGGTTGTCGCGCAGCGCCTGCTGCAGCGCGTCGGCGGCCGGATGCGTGTGGCGGCACGAGGCATGGAACTTGAACGAGGTTTCGGCTAGCGCCCAGCGCTGTCCCAGGCGGTCGCACAGGCGGCTGGGGTCGGCGTCGGTGGACATGCCGGCCGCCATGCCCTGCGGGCCTTCCAGGATGTGGCGTGCGCCGGTGAACCCTTCGCGCGCCAGGTAGGCCGCGGTGATGCCGTCTGCGGCCGCCTTGGCAGTGTGCAATTGCTTGGAATCAGCGGCGTCGCGCAGGAATTCCCACAGCCCCGCGGCCTGCGTGCCGGCCGAGCCCAGCGCGTGCAGCATCTGCTCAGGGGACAGGCCCAGCAGCCGGCCGGTGGTGACCGCGGCGGCCAGCGTGCCTGCCGTGCCGGTCGTGTGGAAGATCTTGTAGTGCGAGCGGCCCAGAAACTCGCCGACCCGAATGCCGACCTCGTAGCCGGCCACGGCGGCGGTGAGCAGATCGCGGCCCGAGGAGCCCAGCGCCTGCGCCACGGCCAGGGCAGGCGGAAACACCACGGCCGCCGGGTGAAAGACCGAGCCGTTGTGCACGTCGTCCTGTTCCACCACGTGCGCGGCCGCCGCGTTGACCATGGCGGCAAAGAGCGGCGTGGTGCGGCGGCGGGTGATCAGGACTTCACTGGGACCATCCGCCGGCCCCATCGCGGCGGCATAGCGGTCGATCGCCTGGACCGCGCGGGCCGACGCGCCGGCCAGGATGGAGGCCAGGCAATCGAGCAGCAGGTCTTCGGCGCGGCGCAGCACCGGGGCGGGAATGTCTTCGTAGCGCAGGTTGGCGGCAAAGGCCGCGAGTTCGGCGCTCAGGTGCGGGGTGTCTTTGTCTGCGGTCATGTCGGAAGATGGCGTGTCAGAAGGAGCGGGGCAGGCCCAGGATGTGTTCGGCGACGTACGACAGGATCAGGTTGGTCGAGATGGGCGCCACCTGGTAAAGGCGCGTCTCGCGGAACTTGCGTTCGACGTCGTATTCATTGGCAAAGCCGAAGCCGCCATGGAACTGCAGGCAGGCGTTGGCGGCTTCCCAGGATGCGTCCGCCGCCAGCAGCTTGGCCATGTTGGCCTGGGCGCCGCAGGGCTCGTGGGCATCGAACAGCCGGCAGGCCTCGTAGCGCATCAGGCTGGCCGCTTCGACGTTGATGTGCGCGCGCGCAATGGGGAACTGCACGCCCTGGTTCTGGCCGATGGGGCGGCCGAACACCACGCGTTCCTTGGCGTAGGCGGTGACCTTGTCGACAAACCAGTAGCCGTCGCCGATGCACTCGGCGGCGATCAGCGTGCGCTCGGCGTTCAGGCCATCCAGGATGTACTTGAAACCCTTGCCTTCTTCGCCGATCAGGTTTTCTTCGGGGATTTCCAGGTTGTCGAAGAAGAGTTCGTTGGTCTCGTGGTTGACCATGTTGGGGATCGGGCGGATCGACATGCCGTGCTTGACCGCGTGGTGCAGGTCGACCAGGAAGATCGACATGCCTTCGGACTTGCGCGTGACCTGATCCAGCGGCGTGGTGCGCGCCAGCAGAATCATCAGGTCCGAATGCTGCACCCGAGAGATCCAGACCTTCTGCCCATTGATGACATAGCGGTCGCCGCGCTTGACGGCGGTGGTCTTTATCTTGGTGGTGTCGGTGCCGGTGGTGGGTTCGGTGACGCCCATCGACTGCAGGCGCAGTTCGCCGGCGGCGATGCGGGGCAGGTATTCGCGCTTCTGGGCTTCGGAGCCGTGGCGCAGCAGCGTGCCCATGTTGTACATCTGGCCGTGGCAGGCGCCGGAGTTGCCGCCGCTGCGGTTGATTTCTTCCATGATGACCGAGGCTTCGGTCAGCCCCAGGCCAGAGCCGCCGTATTCCTGCGGGATCAGCGCCGCCAGCCAGCCGGCTTCGGTGAGGGCGCGGACGAAGTCCTCGGGATAGCCGCGCTCTTCATCGACCTTGCGGAAATATTCGGAGGGGAATTGCGCGCAGAGGTCGCGCACGGCTTCGCGGATGTCCTGGTAGGCGTGGGAGGCTTGGTGCATGTGGCTGACTGTTCTATGTGAAGGAATGGTTCGGTACAGGATCGAATGTGCCGCAAGGGCGGCCAGGTGCCAATTCACGAATCATTAATACGGGGTTCCTGAACGCAAAAGCGCACCTTCATGACCGCTGTGCGTCATGTTTCCGCCAAGGTTGTGTCAAGAAATTGCCAAACTGCATCTCCATAATCCGTGGCACTGCCGCGAAGGCGGCCAAGGCTATACACGGATGGATATGCGGAAAAATCTGAGAGTCACGACGGCGCTATCGGCCATTCTTGCGTTGTTCGTCGTGCTGTTCGCTGTCGCTGCGGCGGCGGGTATCACGGTCTTGTGCGACAACCGCGCCGATATCGAGGCCCTGGGCCGGGGCAGCATCGAAAGGGCGAGTGATCTCGCGGATATGACCAGCCGGCTGTTTCAGGCGCGCGCGGCGCTGACCGACGCCAAGACGGCGATGGAAGGCGGGCTGGAAGACGCGCGCAACGCGTCGCTGGCCCAGGCCGATGGGCTGCTCAAGCAGGCCGCCGCCAGTCTGGCGCGCCTGCGCGCCAATCCCGACGACAGTGCCCAGGGCGCGCCGCTGTTCGGCCAGGTGCTGACGGCCTATGCCGCCTTTGCGGACCAGACGCTTGCGCCGATGAGCAAGGCGATCCAGGGCTGGAACGGCATCGAGGTCAACCGGCTGACGGACAAGGCGCTGCCCGCCAGTGGCGCGGGCTATGTGAAGCAGGTCGAGGCCTACCAAGCCTACGCCCGCGAACACGGGCAGGAGGCGGTGGCCGGCGCAAGCCGCACCCTGGAGCGTGTGATCGTGGTGGCGGCCGCCGTGCTGGGTTTCGTCCTGGTGCTGGCGATCCTGATCCGGCTGGGATTCCGCCGCAGCATCGTGCGGCCGCTGAACGAGGCGGGGGCGCACTTTGACCGCATCGCGGACGGCGATCTGACCGGCGCGATCACGCAGCGCGGCGACAACGAGATCGGCGTGCTGTATTCGGCCATGCGCCGGATGCAAACAGGGCTGTCGACCGCGGTCGCGTCGGTGCGCCTGGGCGTCGAAGAGATCCATACCGGCGCCGGCGAAATCGCGGCCGGCGGCGCGGACATGTCGGACCGCGCGGCCCGGCAGGCGGGCTCGCTGCAGGAAGCGTCGGCCAACATGACGCAGCTGGCGCACACCGTGCAAATGACCGCCGGCAACGCGGACCTGGCCAGCCGGCAAGCGGTCAGCGCGACGCAGTTGGCGCAGCGCGGCGGCCAGGCCGTCGACGAAGTGGTGCACAGCATGCAGGGCATCGCCGACAGCGCGCGGCGCATCGGCGAGATCGTGGGCGTGGTGGACAGCATTGCGTTCCAGACCAACATCCTGGCGCTCAACGCGGCCGTGGAAGCGGCGCGCGCGGGCGAGCAGGGCAAGGGCTTTGCCGTCGTGGCGGGGGAAGTGCGGTCGCTCGCGCAGCGCAGCGCCCAGGCGGCGCGCGAGATCAAGGGCCTGATCGAAGACTCGGCCGCGCGCGTGGATGCGGGGGTGCGTCACGTGAACCTGGCGGGCGACACCATGCGCGATATGGTGGCTTCCGTCGACCGTGTGACGCAGATCGTGAACGAGATTTCCAGCGCCACCGCCGAACAGGCGTCCGGTATTGCGTCGGTGAACGATGCGGTGGCCGATATCGAGCGGTCCACGCAGGAAACGGCCGCTATGGTCGAACAGACGGCGGCCGCTGCGGCGGCGCTCGAAGCCCAGGCGCAAGGACTGCGCCGGGCCGTGGCCAAATTCCAGATTGCAGAGGGCGCGCAGGCGGCGGCGCGCGAAGCCTCAGCCGGTGAGCTGCGGCAGGATGGCGCCCGTGTAGCGCTCGGCCACGAGCGACAGGTTCCCGTGCTTGACCTTGTGCTTGACATGGGCAGCCGCCGAGGCGATGTCCTCAGGGCGGATGCGCTCGCATAACGAGGGCGTGACGGTCAGGGCGCCCACGCCCAGCGTCACGAACGGAAAGAAGCGCGGCACGCCGTAACGGTCTTCGGCCTCGATGCCCCCGTTGCGGCGGCCCTGTTCGTCGTACAGGGCCATGGCGCCCTCGTTGAATTCGGCAATGATGCGCTCGATGCGCGTCATCCAGTCCGGACTGCGCAGCAGCACCACGAAGTCGTCGCCGCCCACATGCCCCACGAAATCGCGCTGCGGGTCGCAATGGCGTTTGATGACGTCGGCGGTCAGCATGATCATGTCGTCGCCGCGCCAGTAGCCGTAGACGTCGTTGAAGGGCTTGAAATTGTTCAGGTCCCCGTAGCAGATCGTGAAGTCCGCGGCGTCTTCCAGCAGCGTGGCAATGTGCCGGCTGATGGGGATATTGCCGGGCAGGGACGTCAGTGGATTGGCGTAGCGCGCCGCCTCGATACGCATCTCGGTCACCGAGCGCACCAGGGTTTCGCCCGTGGCCAGGCCGTCATAGCGGCCGTCGCGCGTGATGATCAGCCCGTCCATCAGGTAGCGCTGGTCCTCGGAAATCAGCACGTGACTCAGCTGGTCGATCGACACGTTCACGTCCACCAGCACCGGCTCGGCGTTCATGAAGGTCGAGCAGGCGTCGCGGCCGAAGAGCTCGCGCGTGTAGCGCTGCGCGTAGTGTTCGGAGAAGTCCCGCCGGTTGATGATGCCGACCGGCCGGTTGTCGGCATCGACCACTGCCACCGCGTGCAGGTTCTTGTGCTCGATGAAGAGGCGATGTACGTCGTCGTTGGTGTGCTTGGTCAGGAGCGCGGCGGGGGCCTCGACCCGCAGACTGATGGCCGTGCCGCCGGCGGCGCGCTGCGACACCGGCGCCGACGTGCGCGAGCGCAGCGAGTCGCGCAGGGGCGGGGTCAGTTCGGTCAGCAGGGTTTCGTCGGGCATCCCCAGGAACCAGCCCTGCGCGTAGCGGATGTCCAGCTCGCGCACGACGGCAAGGTCCTCGGCGGTTTCGATGCCTTCGGCGATGACCGACGTGCCCAGGTGCTGCGCCACCTTCAGGATGGCACGCACCATGTTCTGCTTGCGCTCGTCGTGGCCGATGCCGTCAAAGAAATAGCGGTCAATCTTGACCAGCTCGGGCTGGGTTTCGGCCCAGAGCTGCAGGTTGGAATTACCGACGCCGTAGTCGTCGAGCGCGATGCGCATGCCGGCCTCGCGCAGGCAGGCAAAGGCGTTGTGCAGTTCGCCCATGCGGTCCGACAGCGGATCCTGCTCGGTCAGTTCGACGACGATGCTGGCCGGTTCCAGCGCGCAGTCCTTAAGCAGCCTGCCTGGCATGTCGTGGCCCCAGAGGGTCCAGTAATGGAGCAGGGCGGAGCCGGACAGGTTCAGGAACAGCTTGCCCGCAGCGTCGTTCTGTTCGAACCCGCGTGCGCCCGCGCGGAAGCTGGCCAGTTCGAGCTGCGGGTGCAGCCCCTGGCGTCGCGCTTCGGCGAACAGGGCGTCGGGAAAGTGCAGGGGGGTGTCGGCGGGACCGCGGATGAGGCTTTCGTGGCCGTAGATGCGGCTGTGCGACAGGTCGACCACAGGCTGGAAGCGCGGCCGCAATAATCTTTGGCGCAGGATGCCAGCCAGGCTGGCGTGCGCGGGCGCGCCGCCGGGAGGATTGAGCGGAGCGCGGGCCGCGGCGGGCCGTGGCAAAGCGTGAATGGAGTTCATCGCCGGGGCATTGGGATACGATCAGTGACAAGATCGGTCATATTGACAACAAAATATGTCTGCGTTGTTGCGCCATGTCGTGACGTGCAATCTTCAGTCGCTGTTACATCCGTGTCAACAACGAATTCTCACGTACGTGGTACCCACGCCAATATCGTGGAATGCCCGCCCGCCGCCGGCCTCGCCCTATACAATCCGGCCTATGACTTCCCCCAAGATTCCCGACTCCCTGCGCCGTGTTGTCCTGGCGTCCAATAACGCCGGCAAGCTGCGCGAGTTTTCCGCCTTGTTCGCGCCGCTGGGCATCGAGCTGGTGCCGCAGGGCGACCTCGGCGTGCCGGAAGCCGAAGAGCCGCACGTCACGTTCGTGGAAAACGCGCTGGCCAAAGCCCGCCATGCCAGCCGCCTGACCGGATTGCCCGCGTTGGCGGACGACTCGGGCCTGTGCGTGGCCGCGCTGGACGGCGCGCCGGGCGTGTATTCGGCGCGCTATGCCAAGATGCACGGCGGCGAAAAGTCCGATGCAGCCAACAACGCACTGCTGGTGCGCAACCTGGCGTCCGTCGCCGACCGCAGCGCCTGGTATGTGGCGGTTCTGGCGCTGGTGCGTTCCGAGAACGACCCGCGTCCGCTGATCGGCGAAGGCCTGTGGCATGGCGAGATCATCGACGTGCCCGAAGGCGCCAACGGCTTTGGCTACGATCCGCACTTCTACCTGCCCGACATGGCGCTGACCGCTGCGTCGCTGGATCCCGATGAAAAGAACCGGGTCAGCCATCGCGCCCGGGCGCTGCGCGAGCTGCTCAGCAAGCTGAGCCACGCTTGACCACGGCGCCGCCAAGGCGCCAGGAATTTTTTCGCATGTCCATCACCATTCCCATCCGCAACGATATGGGCGCGACCAAGTCGCGCCTCGTTGTTCCCGCAGGCGCCACGCTGACCAGCCTGCCGCCGCTGTCGGTCTACGTCCACGTGCCATGGTGCGTGCGCAAGTGCCCGTACTGCGATTTCAACTCGCATGCCGCGCCGGGTGAAATTCCCGAACGCGCCTATCTGGATGCGCTGCGAAGCGACCTCGAACAGTCGCTGCCGTCCATCTGGGGCAGGCAGGTGATTTCCGTCTTTATCGGCGGCGGCACGCCCAGCCTGTTGTCGGCGGCCGGCCTGGACGAGCTGCTGGCAATGCTGCGGGCGTACCTGAACCTGTGGCCTGATGCCGAAATCACGATGGAAGCCAACCCCGGCACGGCCGAGGCGGGGCGCTTTCGTGACTATGCGGCCAGCGGCGTCACGCGGTTTTCGCTGGGCATCCAGAGCTTTGACGATGTGCAGTTGAAGAAGCTGGGCCGCATTCACGATGCCAGCCAGGCGCGCGCGGCCATCGAGATGGCGCAGCAGGCGGCGGCCCGGGTCAATCTGGACATGATGTTCGCCTTGCCCGGGCAGACGCTGGAAGCCTGTACGGCCGATCTGCGGCAGGCGATTTCGTTCGGCACCGAGCACCTGTCGCTGTATCACCTGACGATGGAACCGAATACGGTCTTCGCGAAGTTTCCCCCCGAAGATCTGCCGGATGACGACACCAGCGCCGCCATGCAGGACGCGGTGGAAGCCGAGCTGGCGGCGGCGGGACTTGCGCGCTACGAAGTATCGGCCTACGCCAAACCGGGCGCCCGCTGCCGCCACAACATGAATTACTGGGAGTTCGGAGACTACCTGGGCATCGGCCCCGGCGCGCACGGCAAGCTCTCGTTTCATGACCGCATCGTGCGCGAAGCGCGGCTGCGCAGTCCGGATTCGTGGATGCAGGCCGCCATGGCGCGCGACGGCAGCCATCTGGCCGAGAGCCGGCAGGTCGGGCCGGACGAACTGCCGTTCGAGTTCATGCTCAACGCCCTGCGCCTGAAGGACGGCGTGGCCGCCACGGCGTTCAACGAACGCACCGGTTTGTCGCTTGCCGTCATTGCGCACCAATTGGAGGCAGCGTCGAAACGGGGCCTGCTCGACGCCGATCCCACGCGCCTGCGCGCGACGCCCCTGGGCTGGCGCTTCCTCAATGACCTTCAGGAAATGTTCCTGTAAGGTGCAAGCACCAAGATGGGGCGATCACGCCCCATCTTTTGCACCACGATGGTGCTACATTGCCCCAAGACTGACGTGCCTCCCCCCGGGAATACCGGGGCTAAACCTGGCACGCTTATTGCTTCCCTCTTTTATGCCAGTCGACGGGCAAAGCCCTCGACCCTTTTATCTAATGGAGATGACATGGCAAGCCCGAAAGACGTCCTGAAACAGATCGCCGATAACGAAGTGAAATTCGTGGATTTCCGCTTTACCGATACGGTTGGCCGTGAGCACCACGTTTCCGTGCCCACCACCGCTATCGATGAAGACAAGCTGGAAAGCGGGCAGGCTTTCGACGGTTCGTCGATCCCGGGCTGGAAGGGCATCGAAGCCTCCGACATGCTCCTCATCCCCGACTGCGCCACCGCCAACCTGGATCCGTTCCGCGAAGAGCCGACCCTGATCCTGTCGTGCGACGTGGTCGAACCGTCGGACCTGAAGGGCTATGACCGCGACCCGCGCTCGCTGGCCAAGCGCGCTGAAGCCTACCTGAAGTCCTCCGGCCTGGGCGACACCGCCTACTTCGGTCCGGAACCCGAATTCTTCGTGTTCGACGGCGTGACCTGGAACACCGACATGTCGGGCACGTTCGTCAAGATCAAGTCCGAAGAAGCCCCGTGGTCGACCGGCCTGGAATTCGAAGGCGGCAACACCGGCCACCGTCCGGGCGTGAAGGGCGGCTACTTCCCCGTTCCGCCGGTCGATTCGTTCCAGGATATGCGTTCGGAAATGTGCCTGCTGATGGAACAGATGGGCGTGCCGGTTGAAGTGCACCACCACGAAGTGGCTGCTCCCGGCCAGCTCGAAATCGGCACCAAGTTCAGCACGCTGGTGCAGCGCGCCGACTGGACCCAGATCGTCAAGTACGTCGTGCACAACGTGGCCCATGCCTACGGCAAGACCGCCACGTTCATGCCCAAGCCCATCGTTGGTGACAACGGCTCCGGCATGCACGTCCACCAGTCCATCTGGAAGGACGGCCAGAACCTGTTTGCGGGCAACGGCTACGCCGGCCTGTCCGAATTCGCCCTGTACTACATCGGCGGCATCATCAAGCACGCCAAGGCCCTGAACGCCATCACCAACCCGGGCACGAACTCGTACAAGCGTCTGGTCCCGCACTTCGAAGCGCCCGTGAAGCTGGCCTACTCGGCCCGCAACCGTTCGGCTTCGATCCGTATTCCGTACGTCGGCAACCCGAAGGGCCGCCGCGTCGAAGCGCGCTTCCCGGACCCCCTGGCCAACCCGTACCTGGCTTTCTCGGCCCTGATGATGGCCGGCCTGGACGGCGTCCAGAACAAGATCCACCCGGGCGATCCGGCCGACAAGAACCTGTACGACCTGCCGCCGGAAGAAGACGCGAAGATCCCGACCGTCTGCGCCTCGCTGGAAGAAGCGCTGGAATCCCTGGACAAGGATCGCGAGTTCCTGACCCGTGGCGGCGTGTTCAGCAACGACATGATCAACGCCTACATCGACCTGAAGATGGCCGATGTGACGCGTCTGCGCATGACGACGCACCCGGTCGAATTCGACATGTACTACAGCCTCTGATGGTTTGAGGCCGTGGCTGGGGGGAGCGCGATGAGGTAGGCAGAAGCACGGCTTACACACCACGCGCACCACCAGGTAGCCGCCCGACGAATTGCCCGCCCGGCCCCGCGCCGGCGGGCAGGGCGCCGGGTTGGCGCGCCCGTCGCGGACGCGTTCCGCTTTCCCCTGTCCATTCGGGTACGTTGAAAATGAATGTTGAAGCTCTCGATCTGCTAGCCACGTCAGTCTTCCTGGTCAACGAGCGCGGCCACATCGAATACGCCAACGCCGCCGCCGAGGACCTGTTCGGCCGCTCGCGCAAGCAACTGGGCGGGCATTCCGCCGCCACCCTGTTCGACAATCCCGAGAATATCCAGTCATCCATCGACCGCGCCGCGGGCGGCAGGTACGCCGACGTGAGGCAACTGGCCTCGTTGCGCCGCGCCGCCGAATCCGTGGAAGTCGCCGTGACCACCGTGGGACTGACCGGCCAGCGTTGGCCGGTGCTGATCGAAACCCGCGAAATCGAGCAGCGCGTGCTGGCCGACCGCAACCACCGGCTGGTGGACGAGATCGAAGCCCACCGCGAACTGCTGCGCAACCTGGCGCATGAAGTCAAGAATCCCCTGGGCGGGCTGCGCGGCGCCGCGCAGTTGCTGGAAGCCGAGCTGCCCAGCGCAGCCCTGGCCGAATACACCCAGGTCATCATCTCCGAAGCCGACCGCCTGCAGGCGCTGGTGGACCGCCTGAGCGGCCCGCAACGTGTGCCGCTCAATGCGCGGCCGGTGAACATCCATGAAATCTGTGAGCGCGTCTGCGCGCTGATCCAGGCCGAGTTCCGCAACGACGTCACGATCCAGCGCGACTACGACGCCTCGGTGCCGGACCTGAAGGGCGACGCCGCCCGCCTGATGCAGGCCGTGCTCAACGTGGCGCGCAACGCCGCGCAGGAACTGGTGGCGCGTCCGCAAGGCCCGCAGACCGAACCCGGCGTGGTGACGCTGCGCACCCGCGTAGCGCGGCAGGTCATGCTGGCGCACCGGCAGCACCGCCTGGCGCTCGTGCTGTCCATCATCGACAACGGTCCGGGCGTGCCGGACCACATCCGTGACCGCATCTTCCACCCGCTGGTCACGGCCAGGGCTGGCGGTACCGGCCTGGGCTTGAGCCTGGCGCAGGACTTCGTGCAACAGCACGGCGGCATCATCGAATTTGAATCCCGACCGGGGCGCACCGAGTTTCGCCTGGTCCTCCCGATGGAGCCCGCAAACTGATGAAACCCGTATGGATCGTCGACGACGACCAGGCCATCCGCTGGGTCCTCGAAAAGGCCCTGGCCCGCGCTGGCGTCACCACCCGCAGTTTTTCCCAATCGGCCGACGTGCTCGAGGCGCTTTCGCGTGAAACGCCCGTGGCGCTGGTGTCGGATATCCGCATGCCCGGCGGCAACGGCCTCGAGCTGTTGCGCCAGCTGAAAGAGCGGCATCCCGGTCTGCCGGTCATCGTGATGACCGCGTTTGCGGATCTGGACAGCACCGTTTCCGCCTTCCAGGGCGGCGCGTTCGATTACCTGGCCAAGCCGTTCGACGTGAACGAGGCCGTCGCGCTGATCCAGCGCGCCATGCAGGAATCGGCGCAACCCGAAAGCCCGGACGGGCAGGGCGAAGCGGCGCAGAACAACGAGCGCTGGATGATGACGCAATCGTCGTCCACCGCCATGCAGGAAGTCTTTCGCGCGATCGGCCGGCTGGCGCAGTCCAAGGTCACCGTCCTGATCACCGGCGAATCCGGCACGGGCAAGGAACTGGTGGCCCGCGCGCTGCACGGCCACGGCGTGCGCGCCAGCGGCCCGTTCGTGGCGCTGAACGCCGCGGCCATCCCGCGTGACCTGCTGGAGGCCGAACTGTTCGGCCACGAGCGCGGCGCGTTTACCGGCGCCAACAATCTGCGCCGCGGACGCTTCGAAGAGGCGCACGGCGGCACGTTGTTCCTGGACGAAATCGGCGACATGCCGATCGAGTTGCAGACGCGACTGCTACGCGTGCTGGCCGAGGGCAGCTTTTACCGCGTCGGCGGCGCGCAGCCCGTGCGCGTGGACGTGCGCATTGTGGCCGCCACGCACCAGCCGCTGGAGCAGCGGGTCGAGCAGGGCCTCTTCCGCGAAGACCTGTTTCACCGCCTGAACGTGATCCGCCTGCGGCTGCCGCCGCTGCGCGAGCGGGTTGAGGATATTCCCGCGCTGGCTCAGCACTTCCTGACCGCCAGTGCGCGCACGCTGGGCGTGCCCGTCAAGCGGCTGACGCCCGAGGCGCTGGCCGTGCTGACCAAGTTCGACTTCCCGGGCAACGTGCGCCAGCTGGAAAACTTCTGCCACTGGCTGACGGTGATGGCGCCGGGCCAGACAGTGGATCGTATCGACCTGCCGCCTGAAATCCGGGCCATGGAACATCAGCCGCAGCCCGGGTCCGCACCCATGCGGCCCGCAACGCCGACGGCTGGCGTGGGTACGGTGGTGCAGTCGGGCGCCTACGCTGCGGAACCGGCTGAGGACGGCGCGCCGCGCAATTGGCAGGATTCGCTGCTGCGCGATGCGCAGTACCGGCTGGAGCGCGGCGAACCCGCAGTCATGGCGACACTGACGCGCCAGTTCGAAAAGATCCTGCTGCAAAGCGCGCTGGATGCCAGTCGGGGTCGTCGCGTGGAAGCCGCCTCGCGCCTGGGGATCGGCCGCAACACCATCACGCGCAAGCTGCGCGAGCTGGGTATCGAAGACGAGTAACCGATCCGGCGCCGGCCCGGCAGTGGGCCGGTTCCGGACGCTGGACCCGAGCGCATGTGGGCTCGGGCCGGCCTACAAGCCGAGCAGGCTTTCGCACAGGCGCGGCGACTTCAGTTTCTGCAGCCACCACTTCATGGCCTCGCCGGGCGGCTCCGCCCGCCACGCGTACGCCACGTGTTCCGTCAGGGACATGCCTTCATCCGTTTCGCACACCACCAGCAACCCTTGCGCAAGGTAAGGCGCGGCCAGCGTCAGCGGCAGATAGCCGCAGCCCAGGCCGCGCACCTGCGCGTCGATCTTGGCCTGCATCGACGGCATCACCAGCGTCGGCTGCTCCGACAGGATGCCGCGCGACTGCACGGGCAGGTTGCGCGAGGTATCGGCAATCACCACGGCGCAGTAACGCGTGATGTCCGCGCGGCTGAGCGGCTGCGGCAATGAGGCCAGCGGGTGATTCGCCGCCACGCAGAATCCGAACTGCATCACGCCGATCGCTTGTGAACGATACGGGCCCGTGGGTTCGCCCGCCGCGCCCGCGCCGATCACCAGGTCGGCGCGGCCCGACGTCAGGGCGTCCCAGTTGCCGCTCAGCACCTCGGTGGAAAAGCGCAGCGTCGTGGCGCTGCCCACCGCATGGAATTCGTCGATCAGGTCGTAGATGGGCCGCCACGGAATCACGGCACTGACGGCGATGCGCAGTTGCACTTCCCATCCCGTGGCAATGCGCTTGACCCGGCTGGCCAGCTCGTCCAGCGACTGCAGCAGATGCCGCCCATCCTTGAGCAGCGCTTCGCCCGCCGGGGTCAGCAGCGCGCGGTGCCCCGAGCGGTCGAACAGCAGCACGTCCAAGCCGTCTTCGAGCTTGCGGATGGAGTAGGTGACGGCGGAGGGCACCTTGCCCAGTTCGCGCGCCGCCTTGGCAAAGCTGCCGTGGCGTGCGATCGCGTCGACAAGGACAAGAAGTTCCGGGGTGATGGGCTGCATGTCAGAGAGCGAAGAACGGGTATTCAAATAATTTGAACGAAGTCATCAAAATATAGCGCCAAAACCGAGGGGCAAGGCGCGCAGAATACCACTCATGCCGGGGATGCAGACAAACGGCAAGGCAGAAAGCCAGCCAGGATGCACCCCCTAATCATTCATATTATTGAAACAGGAGTTCAAGATGCTTACGATTCGCCGCGCTGCAGAACGGGGTCATGCCAACCACGGATGGCTTGATTCGTTCCACACCTTCTCCTTTGCCAACTACTACGACCCGGCTCACATGGGCTTCGGCGCGCTGCGTGTCATCAACGACGACCGCATTGCGGCCGGCCGCGGCTTCGGCACGCACGGCCACCGGGACATGGAGATCATCACCTACGTGCTGGACGGCGCCATCGCCCACAAGGACAGCATGGGCAGCGGCTCGGAAATCCAGCCGGGCAACGTCCAGCGCATGAGCGCCGGCCGCGGCGTGATGCACTCCGAGTTCAACCCCCGTCCCGATGCCGAAACGCACATGCTGCAGATCTGGATCGAGCCGAACGTGACCGGCATCGCGCCGGAATACGAAGAGCGCGCCTTCAGCGACGAGCAAAAGCGCGGCCGTCTGCAAGCCCTGGTGACGGGCGACGGCGCTGACGGATCGATGACGATCCATCAGGACGCCCGTCTGTACGCCGGTCTGTTCGACGGCGACGAGTCGGCCTCGCTGCCGCTGGCTGCCGGCCGCCGCGCCTGGGTCCACGTGGCCCGCGGCAGCGTGACGGTCAACGGCGCCGCGCTGAATGCCGGCGACGCCCTGGCGATCACCGACGCGGCCAGCGTCGAGGTGTCGGGCGGCAAGGACGCCGAAGTGCTGGTCTTCGACCTGGCCTGACGCCAACTGCCGGGCGGATCCTGGAATCCGCCCGGTTTCACACAATACCGGCCGCGAGGCCATTAAGATGGCCCCAGGCCTACCCATTGCGGAGCATTGCACCATGTCGACCCTGTCCCAAGCCGGCGAAAGCCAGATCGAAACCGTTGTGGTGCCGCGCACCAGCGACTTGGGCGGGTTTTCCGTCCGCCGCGCCATTCCTTCCATGCAGCGCCGCAGCGTCGGTCCGTTCGTCTTCCTGGACCAGATGGGACCGGCGGACTTCGACGTGGGCGCCGGCATCGACGTGCGTCCCCATCCGCACATCGGCCTGTCCACCGTGACGTACCTGTACGAAGGTTCCATGGTCCACCGCGACGGCGCGGGTCACACGCAGACCATTCTGCCGGGCGAAGTGAACTGGATGACGGCCGGTCGCGGCATCGTCCATTCCGAACGTTCCTCGCCGGAAAGCCGGCTTGCGCCGCAGCGCCTCTGTGGCCTGCAGATCTGGGTCGGGCTGCCCAAGGCGCACGAAGAGACCGATCCTGGGTTCACGCACTACGGGCTGGACGCGCAGCCGGTGATCGAAGGCGAGGGCGTGCGCGCCCAGGTCGTGGCCGGTTCGCTGTTCGGCAAGACCTCCTCGGTCAAAACGCTGTCGCCCCTGTTCTATGGCGACCTGCAACTGCAGGCAGGCGCGACCACGGTGCTGCCGGCCGAACACGAAGAGCGCGCCGCCTATCTGGCGCAGGGCGAGGTCGAAATCGACGGCCAGACGTACGAAAGCGGGCGCCTGGTCGTGTTCGCCCCGGGCAAGCCGGTGCAGATCCGCGCCAGGACGGCCGCGCGGTTCGCGGTGCTGGGCGGCGAGCCGCTCGATGGCCCGCGCTTCGTGTGGTGGAACTTCGTGTCCAGCAGCAAAGATCGCATCGAACAGGCCAAGCAGGATTGGCAACGCACGCGGTTCGATCAGATCGTGCCGGGCGATGAGACCGAGTACATCCCGCTGCCGGAAGCCCGCGCCTGAGCGGGGCGGGATGACAATGCGTGATGGGGGGGATGTAATGCCCCTCATGATCGTGTAACTTTTATTGTTTATTTTTGAGGGTTACACTGGCGCCGGAGATCATCATGAACACCAGCCACGCACCCGAATTCCGCCAACTGGGCGACCACGTCGCCCTGGATCTGATCAACACCGTCGAGCAGAGTAGCGCCGGCCCGGTCGACCGATGGCAATCGGACGCGGACGTGGCGGGCTGGCTGGCGCTGGCGGGATTCGCCGCCGCGCAGGGCCCCGCGCCGGCCGGTCTGCTGGAAAGCGCCCGCGGCCTGCGCGAAACCGTCCGGGAATTGGTCGCCCAGCGCAAGGCGCACGCGCCCTTGGCGCTTTCCGCGTTGAATCGCGCCCTGGCGGCGGGGGGCAGTCACCTCGAGCTTGCGCCGGCAGACGATGGCAGCCTGGTGGTGTCGCGCCGTTATCCCTCGCAAACCGCAGCACAGTGGTTGCTGCCGGTGGCCGAGGCGGCGGCCGACCTGCTCGCGTATGGCGATTTTGGATTGGTGCGCAAGTGCGAAAGCGATGCGTGCTCGCTGTGGTTCTACGACAGGACACGGTCGCACAAGCGGCGGTGGTGCAGCATGGCGCTGTGCGGCAACCGGCATAAGGTGGCGGCGTTCCGACAGCGCGAGGCCGCCGACGCCAGTGCCAAGGCGAAATGACAACGATCGATGGTTCTCAGCCCGGCTCATGCCGGGCTTTTTCATTGTTGGCGTCGGGTTGATGTGGGAGCCGGGCGGCCCGCACCGCCACATTCCAGCACCGCATCACACGCCGATTCGATGTTGAGTAACCTGTAAACAGCCTATTGACAGGTTACGTAAAATGCGTAGACTGTGCCGTGAAGCTTCGAAATCCCATCGTCATTCCTTGCCCGAATACCGGAGATCCTCATGACCGCCCAGCCCGACAACACCGTCCATTACCGCCATGCGCAAGCCGACGGCCTGCGCTTCTTCTATCGCGAAGCCGGCGACCCGCAGGCGCCCGTGCTTTTGCTGCTGCACGGCTTTCCCACGTCTTCGCATCAGTTCCGCAACGTCATCCCGCAACTTGCCCAACACTTTCGCGTCATCGCGCCCGATCTGCCCGGATTCGGCTTTACCGAGGTTCCGGCCGAGCGCGGCTACCGCTATACCTTCGACAACCTGGCCAAGTCGCTGGAAGCGTTTGTCGACGAACTGGGGCTGACCCGCTACGCGATGTATTTCTTCGACTACGGCGCGCCGACCGGCTTGCGGCTGGCGGTGGCGCACCCCGAGCGGGTGACCGGTCTGGTTTCGCAGAACGGCAACGCGTACCTCGACGGCCTGGGCGACGCGTGGGCCCCCATCCGCGCCTATTGGAACGACCCGTCGCCCGCAAACCGCCAGACCATTCACGATGCCATCCTGAACTTCGAAGGCACCAAGTGGCAGTATGTGCACGGCGTGGCCGACCCGGACAGCGTCGCGCCCGAAGGCTATACGCTGGACGCGGCCCTGCTTGAACGGCCGGGCAACAAGGACATTCAGCTCGACCTGTTCCTGGACTATGCGAACAACCTGACGCAATACCCCGCGTTCCAGGCGTTCTTCCGTCAGGCCCAGGTGCCCACGCTGGCGATCTGGGGCCGCAACGATCCGTTCTTCATTCCGCCGGGCGCCGAGGCCTATCGCCGCGACAACCCGGATGCCGTGGTTGAACTGCTGGACACCGGCCACTTCGCGCTGGAAACTCACGGCCACTACATCGCCCAGCGCATCATCGATGTGTTGGGGCGCTGACCGGCGGGGGCGGCCTGATGGTTGCCCCGGCCGGATTTCACGGCAGGAGCCCGCATGACGCGCCACTTTGACGACATGCAGCTGGGCAGCATCGAGATGTTCTGCCTGGCTGCGGAACTCAGCAGTTTCACGGCCGCCGCCAATGCTGCGGGCGTCACGCCGGCAGCCGTCAGCCGCAGCGTCTCGCGGCTGGAGGCGCGGCTGGGCATTCGGCTGTTCGTGCGCAGCACGCGGCATATCCGGTTGAGCGACGAAGGGCGTGCCTACTTCGAGCAGGTGCGCCCCGCCATTGCGCAATTGGTCGACGCCGAACGCCAGGTGGGCGGGCAGGGCGCGGCGGGGCGGCTGCGCATCAGCCTGCCGACGCCGTATGCGCATTACCGCGTTCTGCCGCTGCTGCCCGCATTTCGCGACAAGTATCCCAACGTGGACGTGCACGTCCACATCAGCAACCGCAATGTCGATTTCGCCGATGACGGTTACGACCTGTCGGTGCGCGGGCGCGCGCCCGACGACTCGGCGCTGATCGCGCGCAAGCTGGAGGACGCGGAACTGGTGGTGGTCGGCGCGCCGGATTACCTGCGCCGGCGCGGCACGCCGCAAACGCTGGAGGATCTGGCTGCGCACGAATGCATCCAGTTCGACCGGCCCAGCAGCGGGCGGCGCATTCCGTGGACATTTCAGGTGGAGGGCGAAGCGGTCGACATCGTGACCGACGGCGCCTATGGCACGGCCGAGGATGTACTGGGCGGCGTGACGCTGGCCCGTGCGGGTGCGGGTCTGTTCCAGACGTATCGCTTCGTGGTCGAAGACGATCTGCGCGCGGGCAGGCTGACCGAGGTGCTGCAGCAACATGGCGGCAGCACCCGGCCGTTCGTGTTGTTGTACCCGCATGCCCGGCACATATCGCGCCGTGTGCGGGCGTTCGTCGATTTCCTGGTCGACAAGCTGGCGGACTGAGCGGAGTCAGACGCCTTTCAACTGCGCAATCACCACCAGGATCACTGCCGCGTTGCCTGGCTGCTGCGCAACCGAATTGGCGGTGCGCGCGTGGCCGGCTTTCTCGCCCAGCACCCGTGCAAACAGGCCGGACGCGCCATCCAGCACGGCGGGCTGATCCAGAAAGCCCGGCGCGCTGGCGACATAACCCTCGACGCGGACAAGGTGGTCCAGCCGGTCGAAGCTGCCGGTGTGCTGGCGGATCTGCGCCAGCACGTTCAGCGCGGCCAGTTCCGCGGCCTGCCGGCCCTGGTCAACGGTCAGCTCAGCGCCGACGCGGCCCTGCCACACCACGCGCCCGTCGCGCAACGGCAATTGGCCCGAGATGAACAGCAGGTCGCCCGCCTGGCTGACGGCGGTGTACTGGCCCAGCGGCTGGGGCGCGGGCGGAAGGATCAGGCCAAGTTCGGCCAGTCTGGCTTTAATGGACATGGTGGGTCTCTCGAGGTGAGGACGCCCGCCGCACGGCGGGCGGTCGTGGTGATGCTACCAATGACCTGCAGCGGCGCCGCCATCGACCGGAAGGATCGCGCCGGTGGTGTATGCCGAATCGGTCAGATAGGTAACCGCACCGACAATGTCGTCCACCTTGCCCATGCGGCCGGCAGGCTGCAACGAATTCAGAAAGCCGAACGTGGCCGGATCGTGCATCGGCGTCTCGATGATGCCGGGCGCCACCGCGTTGACGCGGATGTTCCGGTCAGACAGTTCTATTGCCAACGCCCGCGTGGCGTGATTCAGGCCGCCCTTGATCAGCACGGGCAGCAGCGCCGGGACGCGGCTGCTGGGCTGCATCGCGATGCTGGCCGTGATGTTGACGATGTGGCCGTCGCGGTATTCCGACATGTGCGCGGCGGCCTGCTGGGTGATGTGGAAGAAGCCCTTCAGGTTCGTATCGATGATGCGGTCCAGGTCTTCGTCGGTGTAGTCGCCCAGGGGCTTGGGAATGAAGATCCCCGCGTTGTTGACCAGCACGTCGATGCGTCCGAACCGCTCGGTGGCCTGGCGCACGATATCGCGGGCAGTGCTGGCCAGGGCGATGTCGCCGGCCACGGCCAGGAAGCGGTCCGGCAAGCCCAGGCCTTCCTTAGCCAGGCGCTCGGCGGCGGCGTTCAGGCCTTCCTGGCTGCGGGCGTTGCCCACCACGTTGTCGCCGCGGCGCAGGTATTCCTGCGCCAGGGCAAATCCGATTCCGCTGGACGCGCCCGTGATCACTACAGTCTTGTTCGACATTTCAATACTCCGGTTTGGCATTTGAGGGTGCCTGCGCGCTCAGACAGTGAGACGAACTATAGGAGCGGGCGCGCAGGCGATAAACGCCCGCGGCGGAACATGAATTGATACCTGGCGGAATAAGCGAGGCGGATCGCGCTGTGCGACGCCGCTGTCCGGCGATAAGATGCGCTACCCGTGCATAACGACAAACGGGAGGGAGACATCATGCATCGCTACACCCACAATGCGCTGCGCGGCCTGGCCGCGCTGGCGTTGATCCAGGGCGCCGTGCCCGCGCACGCCGCCGGCTATCCGGCCAAGCCCATCACCTTCATCGTGCCGTACACCGCGGGCGGCACGACCGATCTGGTCGCGCGCACGGCGGGCCAGAAAGTGGCCGAAAAGCTCGGGCAGCCGGTCATCGTCGAGAACCGTCCCGGCGCAGGCGGCAACATCGGCATGGACGCCGTCGCCAAGGCCGCGCCGGACGGCTACGTCATCGGCTTCGGCGCGATATCCACGAACGCGCTCAATCCGTTCGTGTACCCGAAAATGCCGTTCGATCCGACCAAGGATTTCACGGGCATCAGCATGCTGGGGGCGTCGTCCGTGGTGCTGGAGGTGGGCCCGTCGGTGAAGGTGGACAGTGTCAAGGACCTGGTCGCGTACGCCAAGGCGAATCCCAATACGTCGTACGGCACGCCCGGCACGGGCACGTCCATGCACCTGGCGGGGGTGATGTTCGACCAGTCGACCGGGGCCGGCATGCAGCACGTGCCCTACAAGGGAAGCGCCCAGGCGTTGAACGATCTGCTGGGCGGACACTTGCCGGTCATGTTCGACAACCTGCCCGCGTCGCTGCCGCACATCAATGCGGGCAAGGTCCGCGCGCTGGCGGTCACCGGCAGCAAGCGCGCGCCGGCGTTGCCCGACGTGCCGACGCTGGCCGAACTGGGGTATTCGGGCGCGGTGGTGGATCCGTGGTTCGCGGTCTATGGGCCCGCGGGCATGTCGCCCGACGTGACGCGCGTGCTGAGCGACGCCTTCCAGGCGGCGCTTGCGATGCCGGACGTCAAGGACAAGCTGGAGAAAGCCGGCTTCATGCCTTATGGCTCGTCGCCGCAGGAAGTCGAGCGGCTGACCCAAAGCCAGCACGAGGCCTTCAAGGCCTTGTCGCAGAAGGTGAAGCTGTCGGCGGATTGATCTGCAGTGCGGGGCATGCGGGACGCGGGGGCGCCGAGGTCCGCGCGGGCCTCGCAGGTCCCGCTACCGGCCGCGCGCCAGCGCCTGTTCGCGCTGTTCTTCAAGCGCTTCACGGCGGATGAAGTCGCGCACGAAGGTGTCGGCCGGGTTGTGGTGCAGGTTGTAGGGCGTATCCCATTGCGCGATGCGGCCCTTGGCCATCACCCCGATGCGGTCGGCGATCGCGAACGCTTCGGCCTGGTTGTGCGTGACCAGGATCGCGGTGTGGCCTGTGGTCTTCAGGATCTCGCGCACCTCGAAGGCCAACCGCTCGCGCGTGTCCACATCCAGGTTTGAGAACGGTTCGTCCAGCAGCAACAGGTCGGGCGAGGGCGCAAGCGCGCGGGCCAGGGCCACACGTTGCTGCTGGCCGCCGGAAATCTCATGCGGATAGCTGTTGGCGGCGTGTGCCAGGCCGACCAGTTCCAACATCTCTTCGACGCGGCGGGCGCGGTCCGGACGCGGCAGCTTGCGCAATCCGAACGCCACATTCAGCGCCACGGTCAGGTGCGGAAACAGCGCGTAGTCCTGGAACATCATGCCCACGCGGCGCAGCTCGGGCGCGACCTGTTCGGTGGGCGACGAGATCACCGTGCCGTCCAGCAGGATGCGGCCGGCGCGCACCGGCTCGAACCCGGCAATGGCGCGCAGCACGGTGGTCTTGCCGCAGCCGGACTCGCCCAGCAGGCAGCCGATGTGGCCAGCGGGAAGGCCCAGCGACAGGTCCTGCACGATGGGTTTCAAGCCAGCGGGTGTGTCGTAGGCCAGGGAGATGTGGTCGATTTCTAGCAGATCGGGCACGATGATCAATGTCCCATTTTCAGATTGGTGCGCGCCAGCAGAATGACCGGCAGCAGGCCGGCCAGCACGATGGCCAGCGCGGCCACGGCGCCTTCTTCATACGTGCCGCGCGCGGCTTCCGCGTAAAGCCACGTGGCCAGGGTGTCGAAATTCATGGGGCGCAGCAGCAGGGTGGCGGGCAGTTCCTTCATGGCGTCCACGAACACCAGCAGCGCGCTCGCGGCCAACGCGGGCCGCAGCAACGGCAGGTGGACGCGGCGCAAGGTGCCGCCGGAGGTTTCGCCAAGCAGGCGCGACGCTTGTTCCAAGGACGGCGGGATGCGAGCCAGGCCGGCTTCCAGCGCCCCGGTGGAAATCGCCAGGAAGCGGATCGCATAGGCGCACACCAATGCGCCCATCGAGCCCATCAGGAACAGGCCCGTGCCGCCGAACACCCGTGCGACCGCGGTGTCGATCCACACGAAGGGGGTCAGCAGGCCGATGGCCAGCACCGTGCCAGGCACCGCGTAGCCCAGACTGGCGATGCGCGCGCAGGCGCGGCCCGGATTGAAGCCGGCGCTTTCGCGCAGGGTGCGGCCCGCCCACGCAACGATCAGCCCGCAGAGCAGGGTGACGACCGTGGCGCTGGACGCGACGATCAGGGTGTTGCTCAGGCCGCCGATCAACTGGTCCGAAACGCCGCCCACCAGGTGAAGCCGCTTGTAGGTTTCAACGACCAGATACAGCGCCGGCGCGACAAACCCGATCAGAACGGGAATCCAGCCCAGCACGGCCGCGACGGCAGCCGCCGCGCCACGCAGCCGACGCGGCTGCATCGGGCGCATGCGCTGAGTGTTGGCGTAGCGCTGCCGCTTGCGGCCGTGGCGTTCGAGCAGAATCAGCCCGATGACGATCGCGAGCATGGTCAGCGCAATCTGCGCGGCGCCAGCCAGGTCTGAACGGGTGACCCAGGTGGTGTAGACGGAGACGGTCAGCGTTTGCACGCCGAGAAATTCGGAGGCCCCGATGTCGTTCAGGGTTTCCAGCAGCGCCAGGCTCACGCCCACCACGATCGCGGGACGGGCCAGGGGCAGGGCGACGCGGCAGAACACCGCCACGCGGCCCGCGCCCAACGTGCGGGCAGCTTCGAGCAGGCTGGCGGCCTGCGTCATGAACATGACGCGGGTGCTCAGGTAGACATAGGGGTACAGCACGAAGCCCAGCACGAAGATCGCGCCGTAGATGGAGCGCAGATCGGGCAGGCGGAATTGGCGCGGGCTGTCGAAGCCGAGCATGGCGCGGATCGCCGACTGGATGGGTCCGATGGGGTGCAGCAGGTCCAGGTAGGCGAACGCGATGATGTAGGTGGGCACCGCCAGCGGCAGCAGGAGCGCCCAGGTCAGGACCCGGCGCGTGGGAAACTCGTACGCGGTCACCAGCCATGCCGCGCCGGTGCCAAGCAAGGTCACGACGACGCCCACTCCGGCCAGCAGCATGACGGTGTTCGCGAAGGCCTGCGGCAGCACATAGCTGGCCAGATGCTGCCAGTGTTCCAGGCTGCCGCCCATCGCCCACCAGCCGAGCGTCAGTACCGGCGCCAGCACCGCCAGCGCGATCAGGGCCGCGCCAACCAGCCAGCCGGTTCCGCGTTCAGACCAGCGCAGCCGCAGCGGCGTGGGCAAGGATTGTGTGTGCATGCTTCAAAGTCGGTTGCATCAATGGCAAGGCCTGTTCCCCCGGAAAAGCGGGAACAGGCCCTACGCGTTGCGCCCGGTGCCGGGCGCTCGCGTGTCACTGCATCAAGGTCACGCCATGCCCGAAGGCACGGCGGTCCGGCAGCTTATCAGTTGTCGAAGCCGACCTTGTCGACCAGTTCGCTGGCTTGCTTGCGATGCTTGGCGATCTCGGTCAAGGGCAGGGGATCGACCTTCAGTTCGCCGAAGCTTGCGATCACCGGGTCCAGCTTCACGCCCTTGCGGACGGGGTATTCGTAGTTGGCCTGCGCGTACAGGGCTTGGGCCGGTTCCGACACCAGGAAGTCCAGCAGCTTGACCGCGTTGGCCTTGTTGGGGGCGTGCGCCGCGACGGCCGCGCCGCTGACGTTCACGTGCGTGCCGCCGCTCTTGGCATTGGCGAAGGTCGGGCGGATGACCTTGATGGCATCGCCCCACTTGCGCGCGTCGGTGCCGGGCTCGGCGTTCTTCATGTGGCCGACATAGTAGGCGTTGGCCAGGCCGATGTCGCAGATGCCGCCCAGAATGTCGCGCGCCACGTCGCGGTCGCCGCCGGCGGCCTTGCGGGCCAGGTTGGCCTTGACGCCGCGCAGCCATTTTTCGGTGGCCTCGGCGCCGTCATGCGCGATCATGGAAGCGACCAGCGCGGTGTTGTAGGGGTGCTGGCCGGAACGGATGCAGACCTTGCCCTTCCACTTGGGATCGGCCAGATCTTCGTAGCGGAAGGATTCCAGCTTCAGGTCCTTTTCCACATACAGCACGCGGTCGCGCAGCGACAGGGCGTACCATTTGCCATCGGCGCCGCGCAGGTTGGCGGGAATGACCGAATTCAGCGTGTCGGACTTGACCGACTGCGTCACGCCGCCGTCCACCAGATCCAGCAGATTGCCGATATCCACCGTCATCAGCACATCGGCGGGCGACTTGGCGCCTTCGGCCTTGACGCGTTCCAGCAGACCGTCCTTGACGAAGACGGTGTTGACCTTGATGCCGCTTTCCTTGGTGAAAGCATCCAGCAGCGGCTGGATCAGCTTGGGTTCCCGGGTGGTGTACAGGCTGACTTCCTCGGCGGCGTTGGCCGACACGGTGAAGGCAGCGGCGCCGGCGAGCGCTAGCGCGCGCAGCAGGGAATTCAATTGGGGACGCTTGATCATGAAGGAACTCCAGCTAGGGCCGAAACAAGTGTTGCCGCACGGCTCCGCCTTAATTCGAGGCGCGCCATTGCGAAAAACGGTCTGCTAACGAAAATGATTATCAAGTGAGAACGCGACAATAACAGGAAGCATTGCGCCGTTCAACTAGCAGTAAGTGTTGGGTTCAAGACGTTGATCCCCGTCAAACTGGAATAAGGGTATTACGGAATAATGAGAGCAGTTATCATCAAGACCCTGTAGAATAGGGACAACCCTAATGCCGACCGCGGCCTTTTTTTTGCGGTTCGGAATGACCTCGCGGCACAGCCGGGCTTCGCCCGACCACGATCCGCCCTTACTGAATACGACATGGCTGCTTTCAACACTGAGCGCGTACTTAGCGTGCACCACTGGAACGACACCCTGTTTTCCTTCACCACGACGCGTGATTCGGCCTTGCGGTTCCACAACGGCCACTTCGTGATGATCGGCCTCGAAGTTGAAGGCAAGCCGCTGCTGCGGGCCTACAGCATCGCCAGCGCCAACTACGAAGAAAACCTCGAATTCCTCAGCATCAAGGTGCAGAACGGCCCGCTCACGTCGCGCCTGCAGCACTTGAAAGAAGGCGACACCATCCTCGTCAGCCGCAAGCCGGTCGGCACCCTCGTCGTCGACGACCTCAAGCCCGGCAAGCATCTGTTTCTGTTCGGCACCGGCACCGGCCTCGCGCCCTTCATGAGCATCATCAAGGACCCGGACGTCTACGAACGCTTCGACAAGGTCATCCTGGTGCACGGCGTGCGCTGGGTCAGCGAACTGGCTTACGCCAACTACATCGAAAACGAACTGCCGAACAACGAATTCTTCGGCGACATCGTGCGCGACAAGCTGGTCTACTACCCCACCGTGACGCGCGAACCTTTCCGCAATCAAGGCCGCATCACCGAACTGCTCGAAAACGGCAAGCTGTGCGCCGACATCGGCATTCCGCAAATCAACCCCGAAACCGACCGCGCCATGATCTGCGGCAGCCCGCACATGCTGGCTGACATCAGCGCCATGCTCGATAGCCGTGGCTTCGCGGTGTCGCCGGGCGTGGGCCAGCCGGGCGACTACGTCGTCGAGCGCGCCTTCGTGGACAAATAAGCCAAGCGGTTCCGGCTTTCTGGTTCAAAAAAAACCCATCGCAAGCGATGGGTTTTTTGCTTTGGTGCGCCTGGTGTGAATCACTCCGGCTGAATGCCCGCCTTCTTGATGATGTCGCCCCACTTCTTCGATTCCGCTTGCTGGAACTTTGCCAGCTCGTCGGGTGTCGACGACGCCGCGTCCGTGCCGGTCTGCGCGTAGAACTGCTGAGCGGGCTTGGCCTTGGTGGCATTGACCAGCAATTCGTTCAGGCGCTTGACCACGTCGGGCGGTGTGCCGGCCGGCGCATAGGCGGCAAACCAGTAGCCCATCTCGTAGCCGGGCACGCCGGCCTCCGAAATGGTCGGCACGTCGGGCGCCAGCGGCGAGCGTGCCTGGCCCGTGACGCCCAGCGCACGCAGCTTGCCGGACTTGACCTGCGGCAAGCCCGTGGCGGTGTCGGTGATCATCATGTCGATCTGGCCGCCCAGCAGGTCGGTGACGGCGAGCGGATTGCTCTTGTAGGGAACGTGCAGCAGTTGCACGTCGGCCATCTGCTGCAGCAGTTCACCGGCGATGCGGCTGCTGGAGCTGCCGCTGCCAAAGCTCAGCTTGCCCGGCGACTGCTTGGCCTGGGCCAGGAAGTCGCCCACCGTCTTGGCGGGCGAACTGGGATTGACGACCATGATCTGTCCGCCCTTGCCCAGCAGCGTGAGGGGCGCGAAATCCTTGACGGGATCGTAGGTCAACGACTTGTACAGGTGCTCGTTGGCTGCATGTGTGGTGTTGGTGGTGATCAGGACCGTGTAGCCGTCGGGCGTTGCGCGCGCGCCGGCTGCCGCGCCGATCATTGCGCTGGCGCCGGGCTTGTTCTCGATGACGACGGCTTGGCCCGTTTGTTCGGTGACGCCCTGGCCGATGGCGCGGCCGATCTGATCGGTGGCGCTGCCGGCAGCGAACGGGACGATGAAGGTGATGGGCTTGGTCGGGAATTGCGCCATGGCCGAAAGGGGCAGGGCGGCGGCCAACAGCAGGGCCAGCCGGCCCTTGGTAGCGATGCGCATGTGTGTCTCCTGTGGTGTTTTTTTATCGGAACTGCAAATCAGGCGGCCGCGGGACGGTCGCCGGGTATGTCTGGCAGACGGCTCGCCAGCGCTGCGCCGACCTCCACCGTCATGTCCAGCAATCTGAAAGACAGGCTCTTGCCGTGCGTGTCGAGGTTCAGCGCGTCATTGACGCCGCCGTCCAGCACGCCCTCCAGCACGAAATTCATTGCGTTGAGCATCGGCAGCGCATAGCGTGTCACACGCTTCGGATGGCGGTACGCGAACCACTGTGCGACGCGCGCTTCGGTCACTTGCGCGGCCAGCACGTCATAGCATTCGGGATCCCAGGCGATGAGGCTCAAGTTGGAGATATCTCCCTTGTCCCCGGATCGGCTGTGGGCCAGGCGGTACAGCGGCACGGCGAGCAAAGTCTGGTTCATGGCGCGATCTCCTCCAGGAAGTTCCAGCCGCTCTTTACGGCTTCGCGGGGAATGGTGCAGGACATCATGTTCAAGCGCGGGCGCAGCGCAGTGCGCACGCCGCCGCCGCCGGCCGGGCCGCAGGTATAGAGCGCGGTCACTTCGCGCAATACCCGTTCAGCCTGTGCGCGATCGGCGTTTTCGGTGGCCAGGCGCAGCCGCACGTCGCGGGCATGGCTGTCGGGCAGCGCGCGGCGCATCTCGCCCGCGTCGTCGCCCAGGATGCTGATCGCGCCGATCAGGTCCGCGCGCAGCTTGTAGTCGGCGCCCAGGCGCTTTTGGACGATATCTGCCGCGAGCCGTGCTCGGGCTTCGGCCTGCACGCCCGCATATGAAATCTCCGCTTCAGCCAGCCAGCCGCCGCGATAGCAGACGTTCACCTTCAGTTCGTCGGGCCGGGCGTGACCCGTAATGCCATGGACCGCAACCCGGTTGCCGCCCAGTTCGACGACACGCGCCTGGCTCAGGTCCGCCACCACGTCTGGGGTCAGATACCGAGCCGGATCGTGGACTTCGTACAGCAATTGTTCTTTCACGGTGCGCGCGTCTACGGCGCCGCCGGTGCCATCGGCCTTGCCGATCACGAATTCGCCGTCGGCCTGGATCTCGGCGATGGGGAAACCGGCCGCATGGACGTCCGGCACTTCCTTCAGCCCCGGCACGCAGAAATAGCCGCCGGTCACCTGCAGCCCGCATTCGAGCATGTGGCCGGCCATGGTGGCACGTCCCAGACGCGGCCAGTCGGCGGGATCCCAGCCGAAGTGCGCCACTGCCGGTCCCAGCGTCAACGACGGGTCGGCCACGCGGCCGGCCACGACGATCTGCGCGCCGGCGGCCAGCGCCTCGGCGATTTCGGTGGCGCCCAGATAGGCAGTGGCGCTCACGATGTCCAGGCCGTCCAGTGCGGCGCCCAGTCGATGCGCCAGCAGGTCGCGATGCTCGGCGCCGTTCAGCGCGTCGCCATACACGACAGCGATGCGCGGAACCGGCAAGCCTTGTTCACGCGCCAGCTCGGCAATACGGCGCGCGGCGGCGGGCGGATTGGCCGCGCCGAAATTGCTGACGATGTTGATGCCGTGGCGCAGGCAGTCGCCCAGGACCGGACCCACCAGTTCGTCCAGCAGGGGTTCATAGCCGCGGTTCGGATCGTCGTTGCGCGCAAGCTGCGCCAGCGCCAGCGTGCGCTCAGCCAGCGTCTCGAAGATCAGCGTGCCGCCGCCTTGGGCGGCCAAGGTGCGGACCACGGCCGCGGCGCCATCGGTGCGATCGCCGGAAAATCCGGAGGCGCAGCCGATAAGCAAGGGAGATTGAGGCATGAGCAGTCCAGGCGCGTTCAAGGGGTTGGGACGACTATAGGCAAGGCACGATCATCCGTAAAATAGAAAAATCGGATTGATTAATACAAGAAAGCCATGAATCTATCGTCCCGCCAATTGCGTGCCTTCGTGGCGCTTGCGGATGAACGGCACTTCACGCGTGCCGCGCAGCGCTGCCACCTGACGCAGCCGGCCTTCAGCGCGTTGATCCGTTCGCTGGAAGACAGTGCCGGCGTCCGGCTCTTTGATCGCAGCACGCGGCATGTCGAGCTGACTGCCGAAGGCCGCGTGCTGGACGCGACCGCGCGGCGCCTGCTGGCGGACATGGACCTTGCAATGGGCGATTTGCGGGATATGGCGGACCGCCGGCGGGGCAGGGTGACGCTGGCCGCGCTGCCGTCGCTTGCGGCGGGGTGGCTGCCGGATCTGCTGGCGCGCTTCCGGCAAGATCATCCTGGCATCGCGCTGGACCTGCGGGACGCCTTGCTCGATCCTTGCCTGGACATGGTGCAGAGCGGGGTGGCCGATTTTGCCGTGGCCTCGAGGCGGCCTGACATGACCGATCTGGATAGCGAATTCCTGCATGCCGACCGCTACTTTCTGGTGTGCCGCGTGGACCATCCTTTGGCGGACCAGCCTCGCGTGCGGCTGCGCGACGTGCTGCGGCACCCGATCATCCAGCTTGCGCGCGGCAGCAGTGTGCGCAAACATCTGGACGAAGCGCTGGGCGCCGAGGCGCCCCTGCCGGTTTTCGAGGTCGAGCATCTGGCGACCGTCACGGGTCTTGTGCGTGCGGGGCTGGGTGTGTCGGTCGTACCCGCGATGACGCTTTTTCACTTTCGCAGCGCCGACCTGCGTGTCGTACCGTTGGCGGGCCGCGCCTTGACGCGGCCGCTGTATCTGGTGCGCCGTAAAGGACGCAGCCTGTCCGTGGCCGCGCAGGCACTGGCCGAACTGCTGATTGCGCATCGTGGCGATATCGGCGGGGCAGGGCATCCGCCGGCTGCGCAGGACCAGTCCTAAACCCTCTTTACGGCGAACCGCTACTTTCGCAAAAGTCTATTGCTGGATAAACTCCGATAGTTGTAGCTTCTATCCGTCACCAGAAGGATTCCGCCCATGAGCAAGCAAATCATTCATACCGACACCGCGCCCGCCGCCGTCGGCCCTTACTCGCAAGCGGTTGCCGTCAGCGGCACCAAGACTGTCTATCTCTCGGGCCAGATCGGCCTGGAGCCTGGCACCGGCGACCTGGTCTCTGAAAACTTCGACGCGCAGGTGCGTCAGGCGTTTGCCAACATGCAGGAAGTCATCAAGGCTGCAGGCGGCACGCTGGAAAACGTGGTCAAGCTCACGCTGTTCCTGACCGACCTGGGCAAGTTCACGGCGGCCAACGCCATCATGGCCGAGATCATCCCCCAGCCGTTCCCGGCGCGCTCCACGATCGGCGTGGCCAGCCTGCCCAAGGGCGCACAGTTCGAAGTCGAAGCCATCATGGTCCTGTAAGGCGCGCCCGGACGTTTCATTTCAGGGGTTCGTTCCTACATGCCGGCCGCAGCCGTGGCCTCCAAGCGTACCGGCGCCGACAAGAACGGCGCCGGCAAACCGATGACGGATACGGAGCGCAAGCTTCGTAACCTGGGTTTGGTGCTGCCCGAGGACTTCGTGCTGCACCTGCCGCTGCGCTACGAAGACGAAACACGCGTCATCCCGATCAGCGCGCTGCGCCCCGGCTTTGCCGGCCAGGTCGAAGGCGAGATCACCAAATCCGAAGTTCTGTACCGGCCGCGCCGCCAGCTCACCGCCACACTGGCGGACGACAGCGGCGAACTGCAATTGCGCTGGCTGAACTTCTACCCCAGCCAGCAGAAGCAAGTGACCGTGGGCAAGCGCCTGCGCGCCCGCGGCGAAGTGCGTGGCGGGCTGTTCGGCCGCGAGATGGTGCATCCGCGGCTGACCAATGCGGATTCGCCGCTGCCGACTGCTCTTACTCCCGTTTATCCCACTACCGAAGGGCTGCCTCAGCCGGCCTTGCGGCGCGCCATTGCACAGGCGCTGAACACTGCTGACCTATCCGACACGCTGCCCGAGGAGGCTCGCGCGCGCTACGACCTGCCGCCGTTCGAGCCCGCCATCCGCGCGCTGCACACGCCCGCGCAGGGCGAATCCGAACAGGCCCTGATGGATCGCGTGCACCCGGCATGGCGCCGCATCAAGTTCGACGAGCTGCTTGCGCAGCAGCTCTCGCTCGCCGCGGCGCGTGCCGCACGCCGCATCAAGGAAGCCGAATCGCTGCCGGTGCAGAACGGCGCAGGCGGGCTGGTCGCACGGCTGTACGAAACACTGCCGTTCAAGCTGACTGGCGCGCAGCAGCGCGTCGTGGAGGAAATCTCGGCGGATCTGGCCAAGCCGTATCCCATGCACCGGCTGTTGCAGGGCGACGTGGGCAGCGGCAAGACCGTCGTGGCGGCCATCGCGGCGGCGCAGGCCATTGCGGGCGGGGCGCAGGTGGCGCTGATGGCGCCCACGGAAATCCTGGCCGAGCAGCACTTTCGTAAGCTGGTGTCCTGGCTTTCCCCCCTGGGCGTGAACGTCGCGTGGTTGAGCGGCAGCCTGACCGCGAAGGCCCGGCGCGAAGCCGCGGCCGCCGCTGCCGACGGCAGCGTGCAGCTTGTGGTCGGCACGCAGGCGCTGATCCAGGATCACGTCGAGTTCCACCGGCTGGGCCTGTCCATCGTCGACGAACAGCATCGCTTTGGCGTCGGCCAGCGTCTTGCGCTGACACGCAAAGGTGAAACCGTGCGCGGCCGCATCGTGCCGCATCAGCTCAACATGAGCGCCACGCCCATTCCGCGCACGCTCGCCATGACTTTTTTCGCCGATCTGGACGTCTCCGTGATCGACGAGTTGCCACCTGGCCGCAGCCCCGTCGTGACCAAGCTGGTCTCGGACGCGCGGCGCGAAGAGGTTATCGCCCATATCGCGCAGGCCGCGCGCGGCGGCCAGCAGGCTTATTGGGTCTGTCCGCTGGTCGAGGAAAGCGAAGCCCTCGAATTGCAAACCGCCGTCGACACCTACGAAGGCATGCGGACCGATCTGCCGGACCTGCGGATCGGACTGGTGCACGGCCGCCTGCCGCAGGCCGAGAAGGCCGCCGTGATGCAGGCATTCCGCGACGGCGACATCGACCTGCTCGTCGCCACGACCGTCATTGAAGTCGGCGTGGACGTGCCGAATGCGTCGCTGATGGTGATTGAACACGCCGAGCGCTTCGGCCTTGCCCAACTTCACCAGTTGCGCGGGCGCGTGGGGCGGGGCACGGCCGAGTCCGTGTGCGTGCTGCTCTACCAGACGCCGCTTTCGCAGGTTGCGCGCGAACGGCTGCGTGCCATGTTCGAAACGTCCGACGGCTTCGAGATCGCCCGGCGCGACCTGGAACAGCGCGGCCCGGGTGAATTCCTGGGCACACGTCAGTCGGGCATGGCGCTCCTGCGCTTTGCCGACTTGGAGACCGACGCCGCGATCGCCGAAGACGCGCGCGACGCTGCCGTGTGGTTGCGCGCCGAACATCCCGCCGTCGTCGAGGCCCATCTGGCCCGCTGGATGCGTGGCCGCGAAGACTTCCTGCGCACCTGACATGCGGCCCATCCACTCTCTTGAATCCTCAAGCGCCGGCCACCGGGCCGGCGCGTAACCCCGGGGGCGTAGTCCACCATGACTCTCACCGAACTCAAGTACATCGTCGCCGTCGCCCGCGAGCGGCACTTTGGCCGCGCGGCCGAGGCCTGTTTCGTCAGCCAGCCGACGCTGTCCGTGGCCATCCGCAAACTCGAGGACGAACTGGGCGTGACCCTGTTCGAACGCGGCGGCTCCGAAGTCGGCGTGACGCCCATCGGCCAGCGCATCGTCGCGCAGGCGCAGAAGGTGCTCGAGGAAAGCGCCAGCATCAAGGAGATCGCCCGGCAGGGCCACGATCCGCTGGCCGGCCCGCTACGCGTTGGCGTGATCCACACCATCGGACCCTACCTGCTGCCCAAGCTGGTGCCCGTGCAGATCGGCCGCACGCCGCAGATGCCGCTCCTGCTGCAGGAAAACTTCACCGTCCGTCTCGTCGAACTGCTGCGCCAGGGCGAGATCGACTGCGCCATCATGGCCTTGCCGCTGCCCGAAGCCGGCCTGGTCATGCAGCCGCTCTACGACGAGCCCTTCGTGGTGGCCGTGCCCAACGACCATGAACTGGCCCAGCGCAAGTCCATCGACGCCCAGGATCTGAAACAGCAGACCATGCTGCTGCTGGGCAGTGGCCATTGCTTCCGCGATCAGGTGCTTGAAGTCTGTCCGGAACTGTCGCGCTTTTCGGCCGCTAGCGATGGCATCCAGCGCACCTTCGAAGGCTCCTCGCTCGAAACCATCCGCCACATGGTCGCGGCCGGCATCGGCGTCACCGTGCTTCCGGTCACCGCCGTCCCCGAAAACCCGCCCTCCAACAGCCTGTTGCGCTATCTGCCGTTCGAAGGCCATGTGCCCGAGCGCCGCGTCGTCCTTGCATGGCGGCGCAGCTTCCCGCGCCTGGCGGCAATCGAAGCGCTGGCGCAGGCCGTCTATGAATGCGAGCTGCCGGGCGTGAAGATGCTGGCCGGCGAAGCGGCGGCCGTGCAAGATTGAACGCTAAACGACGGCCAATGGCCGGCGCGGATTTGCGTGGGCGTCCTTGCGTAAGACGGGCCCCTCGCACCGCGTCAATTGGTCGCAGCCCATCGTGAGAACGGCGCCTCCACAACGCCTGTTCTGTCGTGTTTGCAGTGGTATTCTTATTTCCGCCTTTTTCCATAGGAGCTAGCAATGGCCAAGTCCACCAAGAAGACCTCGAGCGTTCCGCGCATCAACATCGGTATTTCGGACAAGGACCGCGCCGCGGTTACCGGCGAACTGTCCAAGTTGCTGGCCGATTCATACACGCTGTACCTGATGACGCACAACTTCCACTGGAACGTCACGGGGCCCATGTTCAACACGCTGCATCAGATGTTCATGACGCAGTACACCGAAGAATGGAATGCGCTGGACAGCATCGCCGAGCGTATCCGCGCGCTGGGCCACTACGCCCCGGGCACGTATCGCGAATACGCCAAGCTGTCGTCGATCTCTGAACCGGAAACCGTGCCGGACGCGCTGGAAATGGTGCGCCTGCTGGTGGACGGCAACGAATCGGTCGCCAAGACCGCCCGCGCAGCCTTCGAAAAGGCCGACGCCGCCAACGACCAGCCCACGGCCGACCTGCTGACGCAGCGTCTGGACGTGCATGAAAAGAACGCGTGGATGCTGCGCAGCCTGCTGCAGTAATAAATTTCTTAACTTCGCATACAATGGCCGGCCGTCTCACCCGCAAGGGGGGACGGCCGGATCTTTGTGAACACCGACAATGGCCGCCGCAAGGCGGCCATGTCTATACGACGTGCCACAGATAACGCCCCAGACGCCACCCTCTGTCATCCTCGCTTTTGCCGCGGTTACGCCGCGTCGGCTCCGCGCGCCAGTTTGCCATCAGCGAGCATCCGAAAACCTGCGCTCGGGACCCGTCTGGACAGGCAGGTCATGAGTCGTACCGTAGTTCGCGAACCCGGATCCCCAAGATGCGTGCTGATCACCGGAGCCACCGGCGGCATTGGCGGCGCGCTGGCGCTGGAGTATGCGTCGTCTGGCGCCAAGACTCTCATTCTGCAAGGGCGCAACAGTGCACGCCTTGCCGAGTTGCGGCAAGCCTGCGAGCAGCATGGCGCGCGAGTCGTCACGCATGAATGCGACGTGCGCGATCACGACACCTTGATGTCCTGGCTGGCCGCCATCTCCGAGGCCGAGATGCCGGAACTCGTCATCGCCAATGCGGGCGTCAACATCAACACCGGACCCGAGCGCCAAGGCGAGGATTGGCAGGATGTGCACCGGCTGCTCGACGTTAACGTCAAGGCGGTGTTTGCCACGGTGCACGGCGTGCTGCCGGCCATGCGCAACCGAGGTTTCGGTCAGATAGCCCTCGTCAGCTCACTGGCCGCCTGGCGCGGCCTGCCCGAAACGCCCAGCTACAGCGCCAGCAAGGCCGCCGTCAAGGTTTACGGAGAGGCCATGCGCGATGCGCTTGCGGACGTAGGTATCCGCTTCAACGTCATCATGCCCGGCTACGTCGAATCACAGATGTGCTTCGACATGCCCGGCCCCAAACCGTTCTTGTGGAAGGCGGACAAGGCAGCCCGGGTGATCCGCCGTGGACTGCAAGCCAACCGTGCTCGTATCAGCTTTCCGTTTCCTTTGAATTTGGGGTGTTTTCTGCTGTCGGTGATTCACCCGGCTGTGTCCGGGTGGATTTTGAAGAGGCTGGGCTACGGTGATTGAGGCTTTCTGGATACCGTTGCTGCCGCCGTATCTGGTGGGTCTGATTCTGACATTTGTGGTCGAGGCGCTGCTGACCCCGAGACCTGTGCTGCCCTGGCGCCGGCAGGCCGCTGCGGTTTGCGTACATCTGGGTGTCTGGACTGCCGCGTTCGCGCTCGAGCTCGCACTTTTCCGCCGACCGTACTTTGCGGTCGCAAACGTATTGGCCATCGAACTACTCATCGTGTTGGTAAGCAATGCGAAGTTCCTCGCGCTTCGCGAGCCCTTTGTGTTTCCTGACTTTGAGTACTTCACAGACGCGATCAAGCACCCCCGTCTCTATCTGCCGTTCTTTGGCATGACTCGGGCGGTCGCGGCTGGGGGCGCGTATGGCGCCGCGCTATGGGCCGGTTTGGCGCTTGAAGACTCAATCACAGCCGGCGCCGGAATCTGGGTTGCGTCTTTCGCCGAACTGCCTGAAGAACAGATCTTTGACCCGGCTGGGGCAACCGGCCCCTTTTTCGTGTCTGCATTCGGCCTTGCCGCCGCAGGCTTGGCGTTGGCCCTTTGCGCAGGAAGGCGCATCGATGTCGAATTCAAGGCTGGCGTAGACCTGGCCCGCCTGGGCTTGGTCGCTGCGCTTTGGGCATACGGCCGAAGGGAGCGCCAGTCGCTGGACGATTTCCGCCGCCGCGCTCCGTTTGCCAGGATTGCCGCTCCAAAGGTCCTGCCGGAATGTTTGCCCGACCTGATTGCCGTTCAAAGTGAATCATTTTTCGACATCCGGCGCGCCTATCCGGACATGATCCGCTCGGACCTACTGGCCAATTTTGATTTGCTCAAATCTGAAGCCGTCGCGCACGGCCAGTTGCAGGTTACAGCTTGGGGGGCAAATACTGTCCGCACCGAATTCGGATTTTTGGCGGGAATGGGACCACACGCATTGGAAATCCACCAATACAACCCATATCGCAGGTTGGCAAAACAAGGATTCCAGACGATTGCCTCATATTTGAAATCACTTGGATACCGCACGGTCTGTGTACATCCGTATCACCGAGGATTTTATAGCCGGGACAAGGTGTTGCCGGCCCTTGGATTTGACGAGTTCGTTGGTATCGAAGCCTTTCTGACCGCGCGTAAGGACGGCCCATACGTCGGGGATATTGCATTGGCCGATTATGTTCTCGGGGTTCTCAAGGATTCCAGCCAGCCGCTGTACCTGCATGTAATCACCATGGAAAATCACGGCCCGTTGCATTGGGAAGCCGTGAACGAGTCTGACGCGGCTGAAGTTTTAAATAGGCATGTGCCAGAGGGATGCGAGGACCTGGTGGCATATGCGCGCCACTTACGGAACGCCGATTCCATGTTCGGTATGCTAAGGGATGCGATCAGACAGCGTGGGCGTCCCGGATCAATCTGCATCTTTGGTGACCATGTGCCAATCATGCCCCGGGTTTATCGCGCTTGCGGGGAAGTTGAAGGGACGACGGATTATGTGATCTGGCAATCCGATGCGCCCCATTCGACACAAGCGCGGGTGGCATCCGTTACCGCACTGAGCCGTAAGTGGTTGCAAAGTCTAGGCTTGACATCATTAGCGGCAAGCTTCCAGGGCGAAGAGGAGGGGAAGGCCGCGCTTCAACCCAGGCGCGGACCCATCGCCGCTGCGGAGAGGTAGCCGTCCCCATCGCAATATTTGAAATGTCGTACAATCCCCGCGCCCGGACGAGATACCGGCCTCAGGCGATGAAAACCAGCGTGACAGCGCTCAATAAGATTCCGTAGCTAAGTAGATGATCAACTTTGAAAAACTAAAATCAAGGCGCCTGTTTTGGTGGTTGGTTGGCATTCCCATGCTTCTGGCAGTCATTTATTACAGCTTCTTCGCGTTGGACCGCTACGTAAGCACCGCGCAGGTCGCTGTGCGTCAGGTTGGCAATAACGAGGCGCCTCAGGTTCCGGGCCTTGCGGTGATGCTTAGCGGGTTGAACCCGACGTCTAGGGAAGAGACCTTATATCTTAGAGAATTTCTGACGTCGCAAGATATGTTGAATGTCTTGCAGGCAAAGCTAGATTGGTCTGCGCATTATGCGGATCGTTGGCATGACCCCTTGTATTTCCTGTCGAAAAACTCGCAACGCGAGGATCTACTTGATTATTACCGTCGACTGGTCACGGCACATTTCGATGAACAGACTGGTCTGTTGAGCGTGAGTGTGGAGGCGTTCGAACCAAAGTTCGCTGAAAGAGTCCTGAAAGTGATGCTCAGCGAAAGTGAGCGCTTTGTAAATGAACTGTCCCACCGCATGGCGCGAGAGCAGATGACCTTCGCGCAGAGCGAACTCGCCAAGGCTCGTGCCGCATACGAGGAGCGTAGGGAAGACATGTTGACGTTCCAGAGCTCCAATAATCTGCTGGATGCGGAGGCAACCGCAAAGGCTCGCGCCGAGATCATCGCCGAATTAGAGGCCAACCTTACAAAGGAGCGGACGACTCTGAAAAGCCTGGCGGCAACGCTTAACGCAGATACGCCTCAGGTTCGTCAGCAGCGCAACCGCATCCACGCGCTTGAGCAACAACTGGCCTCGGAAATTCAACGCCTTGTTTCGCAGAAGGGAGGCGACAAATTGAACGTAGTCGCGTCTCGCTACCGAAATCTGACCATTGATGCCGCTATTGCCGAAGAGGCATACAAGTTTGCGGTAAGTTCGGTGGAATCCGCCCGGATCGAAGCGAGCAAAAAACTTCGCAGCCTCGTCACAGTGGTGTCTCCCAATGCACCGGACCGGGCAATTCATCCTGACCGCATCTTCAATCTGGTCACGCTGTTTATGGGGCTGCTTTTGTTCTATGGCATCGCGCGCTTTGTCATCGCTACGATTGAAGATCATCGCGACTAGACCTCCGAATCTGAAGAGTAAAATGAAACATCGATTTTCATCCGTTCGCTCGGTTGCATTGGTTTTGCCTTTGTTATTAGGCGGATGCGGCAGTTTACTGTCTTCGGCGGGGCCGTCGCGGTTCGCGATCATGAACAGCGAAGAGGCGCAGAACTATGTGTTGGTGGACTTGTCCGCCGACACGCTCGGCCCATATATGCGTCCGCCGGAGTCGGAAGTTGCCAATACTGTTGCGCTTCCCACCGTCCCTGATATTAATCTGGTTCCAGGCGACGTGTTGCGAATCATGATCGCCGATTCGGCCATTGATGGCGCGATCTTCGCGCCTTTGGCCAGCGGCGGAACCGTATTCGAGAATATTCGAGTTGACAGCAAAGGGACCGTATCTCTGCCTTACGTTGGGCGGGAGCGGGTGGCAGGCAAGACCTTGGAAGAGGTTGAGACCTTAGTACGTCGAAAACTCAAAGGAATTACGAGTGACGTACAGGTACAGGTGACCCTTACGGGTGATCTATCTGGATCCGTACTCGTTGCTGGGGCTGTTAAAAATCCGGGGCGTTTCTCGGCGCTACAAGGTCCCCTGACGCTGCTGGACGCAATCAACAGAGCCGGGGGACCTCTACTCGAGCCGCACCTCATCAAGGTCGTTGTCCGGACGGGGCAGAAGTCGTATCAGTTCAACTACCAGGACCTGCTGGCTGGAAAAAACCAAGTTCTGCCTCCTGGGGCAGAGGTCGTGCTCGAACGTGCGCGGAAGCGGTTTGTCGCCATGGGGGCCGTGGGCGATCCAGGTTTGCACGATTTGCCTTCCAATAATCCGAGTTTGCTGGAAGTGCTTGGTAGCGTAAAAGGGCTCAGTGAAATGAAGGCCGATGCGGCCGGCGTCTTTGTCTTTCGATTGGACGAATCTCACAAAAATGATGGCGGTGCAACGGAGCCGGTAGCCAAAGTCTTCCGGTTGAACCTGAAGGAACCGGAGTCTGTGTTCATCGCGCGACAGTTCTTGGTCCAACCTGAAGACGCTATTTTCGTCACCAATGCGGCCGTCCACGAATGGCAGAAGATTATTTCGCCGATCGTTCAGGTATTGGTGCTGGGAAGGACCATTGAAAACCTCTGACGACCAATCCGGAGCGGCTGCGGATATCACGAAGCGGACGTCCTTCGGAATATTTCGTGCGGTGATATTCGCGCTGGTGCTTAGAGAAGTGCGAGGACGGTTCGGGAGCCATCGCTACGGTGCTTTTTGGCTGCTTTTTGAGCCGATGGCGCATATCGTCGCGTTGATGGGGATTTATGCAATCCTGCGCGGTCACGCCAATAGCGGCCTAGATTTGTCCGTTTTTCTTGTCACTGGAATTATTCCATTCATTCTGTTCAAGAATATTTCGCTCAAGGGTATGGAGGCGGTAAACGCCAACAAAGGACTGTTTGCGTACAGACAGATCAAGCCCATTGACACCATAGTCGCGCGAGGCATTGTTGAGTGCGCATTAATGGCGTGCGTGTACGGACTTATTCTCTTTGGTCTCGGGCTCTGGGCGGGGAGTGATGTCTCAATTCACCAGCCATTGCGCTGGGGTTTGGTCATGTTCGTCGGCACCGTATTTTCATTCGGCCTCGGATTGATTTTTTGCGTTGTGGCAGAAGCTCTACCGGAGGCGAAGACATTTATTCGTCTTTCATACATGCCGCTGTATTTTCTTTCTGGAATTATTATGCCTCTGTGGCTGATCCCAGAAAAATTTCAGAAGTTCATGCTATGGAATCCGTATCTTCATCTGATTGACTCATTGAGGTCGAACGTCTTTGAGCATTATCCAAAGGTTGTGGGTATCAGCATGTGGTATGCGTCTTTTTTAGCGCTGGCAACCCTGTTTGTCGCAATGGCTCTATATCGTGTGCGGCGGTTGAATTTGGTGGCGGTATGATTCACATCGACAACGTCACGAAATCGTATCTGACCAATAAGGGAAGAAAGTTCGTATTTCGGAACCTCAGCCTATCGCTACCTTCTAATAAGAACATAGCCCTGATTGGTAGAAATGGCGCTGGAAAATCAACGCTCATGAGGCTTCTGGGCGGACAAGATGTTCCTGATAGTGGAAAAATTGTCACTTCCAACTCCATATCTTGGCCGGTGGGACTGTCGGGCGGATTTCAGGGCTCCATGACTGGCAGGCAGAACGTCAAGTTCGTTGCTCGAGTTCAAGGCGCGCATGCGGATAGTCTGCGCAGAGTAGTCAAATTTGTCGAGGAATTCGCAGAGATTGGCGAATACTTTGACTTGCCGGTAAACACATACTCCTCAGGAATGCGGGGACGTGTTGCTTTCGGGCTTAGCCTGGCTTTTAATTTTGATTATTATCTAGTGGACGAAGCAATATCAGTCGGGGATGCTCATTTTCGTGAGAAGGCGCAGCATCTTTTTTCGGAGCGAACGGGGACGTCCAACTTGATCCTCGTGACGCATGGCATGGGTCAGGTCCGCAAAATGTGCGATTACGTGGTGCTGCTGCGGAGCGGAGGAGTGGTGGAGCAGTATGACGATGTGGAGAAAGGCATCGCTGCCTACCAAAGCCTCTAGCTTCCTGAAAAGAATTTTATAAATAATTAACGCGACGAGAAATGAACAACAGCGGCAACATCCTTGGCATTGCATATGCCGGCAGGTCTGTCACCTTCCAGTTTCAGGATCCCAGCGACTATATAGCGAAGAAGATCAGTGATGCCAAGACCTTTTACGAGCTTGACGTCCTGGAGGAGATTTCCAGTCTGGGGGTGGGAGATGGCGTATTCGTCGATGTTGGCGCAAATATAGGAAACCACTCGCTGTTTTTCTCGATCATCCTTGATCGACAGGTCGAAGCCTTCGAGCCGGCAGACGACGCGTACACTCAATTGGTACAAAATGTCCGCTTAAATCGGGCTGAGAGCCTGGTGTCCTGCCACCGGATGGCACTTGGGGAAGAGGAAGGCCGAGGACTGATGAACTTAGTCCCCGGGAATCTGGGCGCCTCCAGCTTTTCCCGCGATGATGCGGGATCGGTTCAGCTTAGTACGCTTGACGCGGTGTTGCTCCGACGAGCTCGTAAGGTCGCACTCATCAAGATTGATGTGGAAGGCTTAGAAATCGCTGTGCTTAAGGGCGCGACGGAGATACTAAATCGCGATAATCCTGTCCTCATCGTCGAAGGGCAGACGAATGTCGCTTTTGCAGCGATTTCCGGCTTTCTGACCGAGCAGGGCTATGTCCCTGTGTCAATGCGGGGGGTAACTCCCACCTATTTCTTCGTGCATCGCTCGAAATTGGACGCTGTTCAGGAGCGCTCGCTATTCTTCGCAAGACGCGACGTTGATCACAACAGGCGGATACTTCAAGGCTATCTCGCCCGGATAGAGTCGAATTTACGCGGGGCGCTAACCAAGGCGGACTTCGAGAAGCACGCCGCGGCCCTTGAATCGAGGGAAGAGACTATCCGGGGCTCGCTGCCCGATTATAAGACTTACCTCTCGGAATGCATCGAATCGGTTGTCGTAGACGTCAAATCTGCAGTGGCAACGTCGTCTGGTGACCAAGGACAGCGTATCCAGTTGCTTTCCGAGGTCGTTGAACACAAGTTCCGCGTGCTTATGCGAGAGTTGGAACTTGATCGAGAAGCGCACGCGCAGTCTTCCGAGGAGCTTCTCGGTAAGCTGCTGTCTGCGGTTCGCGCGGCTACCGACGATCTGTTGAGCGAAGAGCGATCTCAATCTTTTGAGGCATTAACCAGCCAGCGGAAACTGTTCGAGCATAACGAAAGGGCGTTGAGGGAAATTGCCGAATCGGTAGGCAACGGGATATCGGAGTTGTCCGACCGTCTGTTAACTGTTGGCGAGTCGCTCCGAACGGAAGTCGCCGCCGCCGCGAGCGCTGATGTGTCCACCGCAGAAGCGTTGCTCAAACTCCAGGAAAACTCGGTCCAGCAACTTGGCCACTCCCTTGGAGCGGAGATTAGGTCGGTTCAGGAGGGGCTTGGGCGCCTGACTGCCGCTTCGTCGTCTCAGGTCAAGTCGAAGGAGCTGGAGGCGTTGCGGTTGGAAAGCCAGCAGGCCATGTCGCGCAAGGACAAGGAACTGGACTTCGCGCTAGCGGAAGCCGATCGGCTGCAAGATGAGGTCAATCGCCTCATTGTGGCCGTACAAACTGAACGTGCTCGTGCAAGATTTGCGGGACGTCGTCTTAAAGTGTTGTACACCACAGGCGTACGGGCCACGGTTGGAAAGCTGAGAAAGCTCCTTTCACCCGTCACGTTCAGCGCGTTGAAGCCTTATGAAAGCTGGGCTGCGTTTGAAAAGCGGATGGAAGCCCGGGTTGTCCGGGAGGTGCAGGACTTTAAGAAGTTGCATGCCAACTCGTTGAAACGCGCTGCTCGTGAATTGGAGCCCGCCGAGCGAAGCGGCCCGGTGGCATTGTTCGAGCCGGCTATCAGGAAGCCCCGCCAACCGTTTGAGACGTCATTTCGCCGAGACCGTGTTCGAATCGGGATCGCTTCGATCGAGATTCGACGCACTGCGCTGTCTCGGGTTATTGATTGCTTGTACGAGCAAGCGGACGAAATCGTTGTCTATCTGAACGATTACGCCGAGATCCCACAGTTCCTACGTCGTGAAAAGATTACGGTGGTCCATAAGCAGGGCGATGTCGGAGATCGGGGGAAGTTCTACGACATAGACAACTACTCCGGGTACTTCTTCACGTGCGACGATGACATTGATTATCCTCCATACTACGTTCAGCACTGCATTGACGCCATCGAACGGTATGGACGTAAAGCCGTAGTGGGCTGGCACGGCTCTTTGCTGAAGAAGCCCTTTGTTGATTATTACAGTCCGGAGTCGCGGCGTGTGTTTTCTTTCCGGTCCGGACGGCCTCACGACCTGCCGGTTCACATTCTCGGAACAGGATGCTCGTCGTTCCACACCGATACGATCGATGTGAAATACGCTGACTTCCACACCCCGAATATGGCCGACGTGTATTTTGCCTTGCTTGGCCAGCAACAGCGGATTCCATTCGTCGTCATCAAGCACGACGCTTCGGAGGCGTTGCCGCTTGATATTCCGGATGACAAGCCCATCCATCGCGAGTCCATGCAAAAGACGGGCTCGAGAGCAGACACCCGCGAAATCCAGAATCGGTGCGTCAGCGAGTGGAAGGAGTGGCGCGCGGATGCGCCGACGCCTGTTTATTCCCGGTCCTCTTTCACGATTGCTTATGTTGGGCGTGTTGACGCGGCTCGTTGGAAGAAGGGTGGAATTCTTAAATCTGGCGGCTTGATCACGGAGGCCTTGCGAGCGTTGGGCCATCGCGTCATAGACGTAGAGATTTCGCAAGAGTTCCAATCCATCACCGAGCAGATTCGACCGGCGGAGATCGTCTGGATTTACCCCGGTGACCCGGAACGGCCGGATTTTGCACCCGTGGAAGAGCTTATCAATCTGGCTGCGACCGAAGGAAAACAAGTGTATGTCAATCTTTCCTATAACCTTATTCCGTCTCGCACGCGCTGGATAAGTGAAAAACTGAAGGCATGGAAGCGGCTCTACGGCAGTCGGGTAAAGGCGTGCCTGTTCACCTACGCGGCATTGAACGAACCGCTGTTCGATGACTTGCAGGGGAATTTGATTTGCATTCCGAAATCGATTGATTTCAGTGAGGATATCCGGGCAAATTTCGAGGCTTCGGAGGGAATATTCCTCGGAGATCTTCAAAAGCTGTTGAATCGGGGCCTGGTTGGCGGAGATATCGAGGATTGGATCAACGCATTGCGACAAGCATTGCCGGGCATACCCTTGTATGCAGTCCGACAATATGGGGGAAAAATAGACCGCGAACTTGGGCTGACCGTCTTGCCCTATACGCAGGGCGAAGCATGGGAGGAATGGCTCGCAGCAAAACGAATCGTGTGCTGCCTTACGCCCCATGCCACTTATGAAATGATTCCCGTCGAAGCTGGAGGCCTGGGGGTTCCGACCGTGTACCGCCCGATGCCTCAATCGCATTCGGAAGATCTCTCGACGGCAGGCATTCAGGTGCGCACGCCGGCCGAGTTTGCGGCAGCTTGTTCCGCTATTTATCACGACTATACGTTGTGGAACATGTACAGCCGCGCTGCGAGCGCAAGAGCGAGGAGTGCACACATCAGCCGTATGGCAGGCTCGCTGCACGTCCAGCTTGCTTTGGGACGCGTTTAGGGAAAGGACTGCCCGCAGCGGGAGGGGGCGGATCACAATCATTGTGTTGTGATCCGGCCACTTGTCGCGTGACGTCCGGTTCGGCCGGCTCGGCCAGTTACCGCCTCAATCCGGATCGCGCGATTCTTAAAAGTCTTTCCGCACGCTTATTTCTGTAGCCCACGCGCTTTGCCGAATGACCACGTTCATCAAGTCCCGTCGCCGGGTTGTGCATGAGCGAGGTGGGCAGCCCCATCGCAATCAGCATCACTTCCTTGTGGAACATTAGCCGTCGGTCTCCAAAATACGCTCTGATGCGCTCGAAAAAGTCAGTGTCGGCACCGAATCTGACTTGGTCGAATCTACCAATAGAATCGAAAACCGGTGCGCGCCGTAAAACGAGCGTATTTGGGGACCATTGCCTCAAAGGCCAGACATTTGGCGAGAAGAAGCGGCCGTTGTGGTCGAGCCTGACATACCTTGAAGTGGCGGCAATATGCTGATCATTTGAATTTAGCCAGGTGATTGCCCTCTTAAGCCGTTCAGGGTGTGACCAATCATCTGCGTCCTGAAACGCCACGTATTCTGTGTCGCACATGTCGAGAGCAATATTTTTGGCCTTGTATGTGCCGACATTCTGATGCAGACGTTTGGAAACGATTTTGTGCGGAAATTCCCGCACGAGATCGCAAATCACGTTCCACGTTTCGTCAGTGCTGGCGTCGTCAATAACGATGATTTGGGTGCACACGCCGACTTGATTCAGCATCGAAAGCATTGACGGTTTTAAATATTGTGCGCCATTAAAAACCGTCATGATCACGGAGACGTTAGGCGTGCTGGACATAGACCCGTGGCTCTCGCGTTCAAGCGGGATGAGCGCCTGGATGTCGAACATAGTGTTCGCCGGATCTTGTAGTATGGGCGACAGGCCCATCTCGTGCCAGTACGCGTTCAGGCATTGCAGCTTTTGCGCAATAGCGGCGGCGCAGTTGGCATTAAGCAAGTGCTCGTCCCCAAACGGTTGCGAGACTGCGGACAAGCTACCTCCATCTTGTATAGACAGACGTACGCACTCGTATAGACGGGTTCTGGCAGTTTTTTTTGACCAGGCGAGGACGGCCGAAGGACTAAGGCGAGTGAGCAATTTTGTCGCCCGTTGCCGTTCTTGCGCGCCTTCGAATGTTAAAGACGCCTCGAGGTGCTTTGATGCAATATTGTGGTTGCCCCGAAGATACTCCAGCTTACCCAGAGCAGCTGCGGTGAAGAGTTCGGGCTTTTCCTGATAGATCGCTTCAGCTCTTGCAAGCAGGCCGCAGTCCAGCATGCGATGAATGGTCTCCTGCCTTACGCCGATAGCCATCTCAAAGGCAATTTGATGGTAAGGCGAGTGCCAACGGCGGCCGGCTCGCACCCAGTTTTTATAGACGAAACACAGTCTATTCAATCCCATCTCCAATTGCCTACTCTGGCGCATATTGAGCGCGCCAAGCGCGTGTATTTCGTGCGCGACTGTCTAAGATTTTGGTCTGCCCAGAGGCTTACACGTCACAATAAAAGTTTACTCAGCGAATTTTTTACCGACAGTCTGATTCCAGACGAGCAGTAAAAGCCGCCATTGATCTGAGTATCGTGGATGACCACGTTCCGGAACGTTCGGAACAGCTGCAGGTCTGGCTTGTCTTGATGACTCCAGAATTCAGCGAGCGTCTTTTGATCGGTGAGGCCCGGCATGTCATAGATGGCTCGGCCAAGGGTCTTCGTCGGTTTGCCATGCAGAAGCGCAGATGCGCCCACGGTGCTGTTCACCGTTATGACGCCAGTGGTGCGGTTGATCAACGAGGGAAGATGGCCTCCGTCCATGTAAATCACTCGCTTGCCAAGCATGAGTTCTTTGCTCAATCTCCGGATGATTCTAGAGTAATTAACTAGTCCGGGATCAAGTGGATGTGCCTTCATAAGCAGCACGGCCTGTTCCGGAGCATGGCGCGCGAAGGACCGCATCACCTTTTCCAGAGCCTGGCTCATACTGTCAAAATCCGAATGATGGCTAATCTGCGAGTCGGTAGTAAGTTGCAGCGGAAACAGGAAGTACTGTACGGGCTGCGTATCGAGCGTAACCATTGTTTGGATGGCTTTGGCGCGCCGACGATTGACCTGCGTACTGATGCCTTTTTTCACATAGCCCGCGTACTCCGTTGCCGGGGTATATGGCACGTGACTTTTGACGCCGCGATGGAGGAGTGGATTTAAGCCTGCCCAAAAGTTATAGCCCACGTCGTAGGCTGCTCGCTTCCAGAACGGGGAAACGAACGAGGTGCCATTGTCATAGTTGGGAACTTCCTTTGCGCGCTTTCGATAGTAGTCGGGGTCTCGCGGGAGCGCGGAATTGCCGTTCACGCCTCCGCGTTCCAGCGTTACCCAATACGGTCGGAAGTATCCTTCTTCGAACACGTGGACGCGTATGCCGGACTGCTTTGCAAGTTCGATGGCCGACCGGTGTACGGGGCGACAGTCGCCAAAGAGAACGACGTCCGTTATTCCGTGCGTCTCGAACTCTGCATGGTAGAAGCCCGGCAGGTCGTGCATTGGTCCGCGGTAAGAGGTGGCGTCGCCTTGTCGCCAATAGATCCGGTCGCCAACGGAAAAATTGACCTTGCGAACTCGCATGCCTTGCTGGCGCAACGCTTTGGCGAGGGCCGGAAAGAACGGCGAGCAAACACCTTGCAGAAATAGAAACCTTTGTTTGGCGTTCATCGCTTCAGTACAAATCCGGCTTTTGCCCAGAGGCGAACTTTATGCAACTGGCGTTGGAAATAGTTCTTGCGCACGGACTGGATTCCGCCTGTCGCAAGGATGTGGGTGCGCTGAGCGATGATGCGTCGTAATGACGCTTCGCAGGTGGTATATCCGTTCAGCGTCCAATCCCAATAGATTGGATAGTGAAGCATCACACCAGCTATCAGCTCATTAAGCGTGAGGGTTCGGCTGCGTCGAGGAACGCTCATCCGGTCTTCGGTTAGCCCCCAGCCGGAATAGAAAGGCATCCCATATACGACGACCGATTTTCCGCGCAGCAGCGCATCGAACCCGCTTAGCGAAGTCATCGTATGCACTTCATGGCACACGTCCAGGCAACTGGTTATCGATACCTTGGTTTCAATGTGATCGGCATAGCGCAGTGCGTCCGAAGCATGCACCTTACCCTTCCGATTCTGCACTGCCACGTCGGGGTGGGGCTTGTACACAATGTAGGAGTCAGGACGCGCTTGTCTGGCAGATTTGAGCAGCGACAGATTGTCATGCACGGGACCGCATCCGTACCGGATGGAGGCGTCGTCCTCGACCTGTCCAGGTACGAGCACCACATGGCGGTCGTGCGTGCGCCATGCAGGAAGCTGGGCGGGCTCGATGTTGTACTTGGTGAGATCGTTGTCGACGATCAGCCGGCGCACGCTGCTGGCGCGTTCCGTGTCCTGCGCGGTAAACGTGCGGGTATTGAGCAACGTTTCGAGGTCATGGGACTGGCGCGCGTCGAAATAGAGACCCGCTGCATCAAGCACGAGCGCATGCGGCGGCACGAAGTCGGATCCCAGTCCCACGGAGCGAATGAATCCGTCTTCCATTCGCAGCAATGTGGCACCCGTACGCTGCGCCAGATCGACGGTCGCGGGCGAGGGCGAGGCCCCCCATACAATCAACCGGTCATCTGAGTTGGGGACCAATTCACTGGCCGCCTTTGCGTGCGGTACAAAGTGGATCTGCTCAGGATCAGGGCCCAGAAACGGACGAACGTTTGTGGCCTTCCAGCGGCGATAACCAACCGCGATACTTCTGCCGGTCATTGCACGCTGCATGCGCCGCTGCAGATCGAGCCATTCAATCACTCCAAAAATGGACCCCGGCTGAAGCGTCTCGGGGTCGAGATAGCGTGTGTAATGCAGATAGGCTGCCGCAAACAGTTCGTCTGTATTGCGGCGTCGATGGCGCCGCTCGCATTTCAGTCGATCCGTCGTTGCACCCCATCCGGCATACCAGGGCATGCCGAAGCAGCTCACCGGAAGCCCATGCAGCAGCGCTTCGAATCCCAGTTGTGAGGTTACGACATAGACTCGGTCGACTTGGCGAAGAAGACTGCCAGGCGCGATGGGATCGCGCAGCAAGATCGTCTTGTTGTCTTCGGCGGTTTCCGATAGGTAACCCTTTTTTGATCCGCGGCTGACCTCGGGATGCGTCTTCACATAGATCGTTGCGCCCGGATTCTCATCACGCGCGCACTGAAGCATCTCAGCGAAGGTTTCGGTACGTGCCAGCCCGAAACCAATGCTCGTATCGCCGACTGTCTGGTCGACGACAAGGATTTTGGGACCGTGGGCTGGGCCGGGCAGGGTGTGACTATCGGGCGCAAGGTTGTATTTGCTCAGGCCTCTGGCGATGATCTGGTCTCGCGCGTCGGAGTATGCGGCGCCTGCACCGCTTAGAACATCGCTGTTGGAGGCAAGCAGGCCCTCGAGTTGTGATTCGCGGTCGGCCGCATAATAGATGCCACAATCATCCACCACGAGCGAGAGCGTCGGGTACTGCTGTCCAGTGCCATAAGAGCGGAGGAATCCATCCTCCAATCCGATAAACGGCAATCCGCGTTTGGCTGCGAGCGCTCGCGGTCGTGTCGTGGACGGGCGGAATCCCCACCCTGCCAATGCGCTGATGTTCCTGGAGGCCGGAAGTTGACCCGGTCGTAAATGAACGAGCGGTTGCCCAAGGAGGGCTTCAATGCCCGGGAGTTGGGACAAGCGGCGCGAATAGGTTCCGATGGTCACGAGCTTATTGGCAGAAGGCGCAGTTGAGGGAGATGACGAGTCGGGGATCAATGCGATTGCGCGAGCGCTTGCACTGTTCTTTGAATTTCGGATTCAGAATGCGTGCAGGAGATAAAGAACCTCAACCTCGCCGCCTTCTCAGGTACGGCGGGATATAGGATCGGCTGGACGTTAATTCCCAGCTTAAACAACGCCGCCGACACTCGCGTCGCCTTCAACGAACTCCCCGTAATCGCCGGCACCACCGCCAACCCGGTACTCGTCCCGGTATCAATCCCCGCCGCCTTCGCCTGCTCCAGAAAAAACTTCCCCCGCGCCTGCAGCGTCGCCACGCGATCCGGCAGTTCCTTCATCCGTCGCAACGCCGCCAGTGACGCCGCCGCCACCGTCGGCGGCATGCCCACGCTGTACAAAAATCCCGGCGCCAAAAACTTCAAATGCTCGACCAGCGCCGTTTCGCCCGCGATATACCCGCCGCACCCAGCCAGCGTCTTGCTCAGCGTGCCCATCCAGATATCGACGTCCTTGCCGTCCATTCCGAAATGCTCACGGATGCCATAGCCGCGCGCGCCCATCACGCCAAGCGAATGCGCTTCATCCACCATCAGAAAGGCGCGATGGCGTTGTTTGACTTCGACGAAACGAGGCAGGTCCGGGTAATCCCCGTCCATGCTGTAGATGCCTTCCAGCACGATCAGCACGCGTTCGAACTGGTGCCGTTGATCCCGCAGGATGGCGTCTAGCGCTTCCCAGTCGTTGTGGCGGAAGGGCAGGCGGCGGGCGCCTGACAGCTGAATTCCTTGCAGGACGCTGTTGTGGATCAGTTCGTCGTGCAGGACAAGGTCGCGCGGGCCGAACAGGTAGCCGATCGTGGAGACGTTGGTGGCGTGGCCGCTGACGAAGGTGATCGCGTCGTCCACGCCATAAAGCGCCGCGAGTTCGGCTTCCAGTTCGCGGTGCACGGGACGTTCGCCGGAGACCAGGCGGCTGGCGGATACCGACGTGCCGTAGCGATCGATGGCGGCCTTGGCTGCGGCGATCACGGCCGGGTCGCCGGACATGTTCAGGTAGTTGTAGCTGGCGTAGTTGATGTAGCCGTTGCCATCGATCTGCGTGCGCGCGCCGGCGGTGCCTTCGTGCAGTTTGAAGAAGGGGTTCTTCACGCCCAGGCGACTGGCGCCATCGTTGATGATGCGCAGTTGCTGATAGCCGGGATGCAGGTGGAACCGATAGTGTTCCTCAGGGATCTCGGCTTTCTTTTCGGCGGGACGCGCAAGCGCGTGCGCGCCGGGCTCGGCCGCCTGGCGAAGCTTGCGCTCCAGCGCCTGCTGGATGAGTCTGTCCTTGATGCCGGCCGCAAGGCCGGGCAGCTTCTTCACGGTGCTCACTTCAGTCCTACTGGATCATGCGTTGCTTGGAGAGGCTTGCGCCGAGTTTGATCTCGTCGACGAACTCCGTGACCGAGCTGGAAGTAACCTCCGCGGCGTGGCTCGCGACCACCTGTTGCACGCTGACGGTGACGGCGTCTGCAGCGTCGGCGTCGTGTTCGTCGCGCAAGAGGAGCACGAGCTTCTCGGCGAGTTTGGCCGGGGTGGGGCTTTCGCTCAGCGCCATGACGGGCAGGCGGATGCCGAAGCGGTTCTCCAGCGCGACCACCAGTTCCACGCCCATCAGCGAATCGAGGCCCAGGTCATAGACCGACCGGGTGGCTTCGATCTTGTCGGGCGCGACGCGCAGGATTTCCCCGATCTCTGCCTTGAGCATTTCGGTGAAGCGTTCGTGCAGGGCCTCGTCGTCGAGCGTCGCAAGCAATTGCGCGATGTCGTCCGCGCTGCCGTCGTCCTCGCCCGCATCGGCGCTGCGGCGGGCGATGTCCGAGAACTTGGGCAGACCGGCCGAAGGAAGGAAGCGGCTCAATGCGCGCCAGTCCAGTTCCAGCACGCCCAGTCCGTATGCGTCGGACACCAGCATGGCCTCCAGCGCGTCCAGCGCGACGTGGGACGCGAGGGCGCCGCCGCCCATCCGGCTCTGGAGGGCGTCCTTGATTTTCTCGTTGCGGGCCAGGAAGCCGACATCGTCGATGGCGCCCCAGCGCACGCAGGTGGCGGGCAGGCCTTCGGCGCGGCGCTGCGCGGCCAGGCGTTCTAGCCAGGCGTTGGCGGCAACGTAGTTGCTCTGCCCCGGGTTGCCGAACAGGGTGGTGGCCGACGAGTAGAAGATGAACAGGTCCAGGGGCAGAGCACGCGTGAGGTCGTGCAGGTGCTGGGCGCCCAGCACTTTGGCGGCAAGGGTGCGTTGGATCTGTTCGGGCGTGGCGCTGCGGGCGAGGCCGTCGTCGATGACCACTGCGGCGTGGACCACGCCCTTGAGCGGCGGAAGCGTGACTGCGGTTTCCTGCAGCAGGCTGGCCAGCGCGGCCCGGTCGGTGACGTCGCAGGCGGCGGCGTGGACGCGTACGCCCTGGGCTTCGAATGCCGCGATGGCCGCCTGGGCGGTTTCGCTGGCGGGGCCGCTGCGGCTGATCAGGACAAGGTTGCGCGCGCCGCGCTCGGCCAGCCACTGCGCGGTTCGCAAGCCGAATCCGCCCAGTCCGCCCGTGACGAGATACGTGGCGTCGGCCGGCAGTGCCAAGCCGTCGGTGGCCGGCGCAACAGGATGATGCACGCCGCTGATGCCGTTGCGATACGTGACGACGATCTTGCCGATCTGTCGCGCCTGCTGCATGTAGCGGAACGCGTCGACGATGTCGTTGGCGTCGAAGACGGTATAGGGCAGCGGGTGCAGTGCGCCCTGACGGAACAGGCCCATCATTTCGCCGAACAGCCGCTGCGTGAGGTCGGGCCGCTCGTTCATCAATTGGTCGGCGTCGATGCCGAAGTAGCTGATGTTGTTGCGGAACGGACGCAGCCCGATGCGCGTGTTCTCGTAGAAATCGCGTTTGCCCAGTTCAAGGAAGCGGCCAAACGGCTTGAGCACGCGCAGGTTGCGGTTGATGGCTTCGCCGGCCAGGGAGTTCAAAACGACATCCACGCCGCGTCCGCCGGTGTCGGCCAGGATCTCGTCGGCATAAGACAGGGAGCGCGAGTCGTAGATGTGACGCACGCCCAGCAGGCGCAGGAGGTCGCGTTTCTCGTCGGAGCCGGCGGTGGCGTAGATCTCGGCGCCCAGGCATTGGGCGAACTGGATGGCCGCGATGCCGACCCCGCCCGCGGCACCGTGAATCAGGATCTTCTCGCCTTCTTCCAGGCGGGCCAGGTGCTGCAGCGCGTAGTAAACCGTGAAGAAGGTGCTGGGAATGGTGGCGGCGGCCTCGAACGAGAAGCCGTCGGGAATGTGCGAGATGGCGCTGGGACGGGTCAGCACCCGGTCGCCAAAGCTGGCGGGTCCGAAGCCCACCACAGCGTCGCCGACGCTGTAGCCGGCAGCGTCGGGTCCGACGCGGGTGACCGTGCCGGAGAACTCGAGGCCCAGGGTCGGGCCAGCAAAGCCGTTCTCGATGGCTTCGTCGGACAGCAGACCCAGCGCGTACATGACGTCGCGGAAGTTCAGGCCGGTGGCTTCGATGCGTACCTCGAGCTCGTCGCCGGTCGGGGCCGGCGCGGGGCACGATTCCCAGCGCAGGTTGCGCAGCTGACCCGGAAATTCGAAACCCAGGCGCACGGCTTGCGCGTCGGTGTCTTGTGCCGTTTGCGGAGCCGGACGCGCGGCGAGTCGCAGGCGCGGCACGTAGCGTTCGCCATCCGGCGCGAGGAGGATTTCGTCCTCATCATCCACGGACGTCAATTCCCGCGCCAGCGCGTCGGCCATCTGGCCTGCCTGGGCCAGCGGCACGTCGACCATGCGGATTCGGTAGTTCGACGCCTCATTGGCCAGCGTGCGACCGTAGCCCCACAGCGAGGCGTCGTTCAGCGCGTGCATGCCAGCGGCTTGCGGCGCCTCGCGCAGGTACTGCGCGGCATCCGCCGTGATGAGCCAGACGGTGGCAGGCACCTGCGTGCGCTCGCACGCCTGGATGGTGGCGGCCGCCATCGCGCAGCGGCGCGTCTGCTTGGCAAGCAGCTCGTCTGGCGTTTCGTGCGCATCTGCCCAGGCGAGGCCGGCCAGGTGCACGATGTGTGCCACCGGCGCGGATGCGTCGCCGGCAAGCAGGGCGTCGAGGGCATCAGGCGCAGCGTCGGTCACAAGGCGGACCTGATGGCCGGCTGCACTGAGGCTGGCTTCCAGGGACTGCGCCAGGAAAGCGCCATGCTCGGGGTTCCGGTCTGCCAGAATCAGCCAGCGCGCCGGCGTGGTGGCCGAAGGTTGCGGCGGGGCGGCGGTCAGGGCGGCGTCGAGGCGGGCGGTCAGCAGGTAGGCGCCGGTCGCGAGCGAATCCGTGAACCCCAGCGGCGCATCGTATTGCAGGCCGAGCGCCAGCAGCTCTTCTTGCCAGAAGCGGGCGGGTTGCTGCGTGGAAAGCTGTTCGCCTTGTTCGCTGGCCTGCCACCACTGGGGGTTGCCGCCAAAAACGAAGTCCGCCCACGTGGCAGGATGGGCGCCGCAGAACACCAGCTGGCCGCCCGCCCGCAGGCTGGCGCGGGCGTGCTTGAGTGCAGCGCGGGCGGCTTCAAGCGTGTCGAAGTCGCAGTGGAAGATAACCAGGTCGCAACGCGCAACGGCGGCATCGCCATCCTTGGCGATGCGCTCGATGCGGGCGTTGGGATAGCGCTCGGATTGCTGGTGGCCGACGTGGTCCAGCATGTCGACATCGGTCGAAGCAAAGCAGTAATCGGCCACATTGAAGTCGAGCGCGTCGCAGCAGCTGAAGTTGAACAGCGGCGCGGACTGGCCGACCTCCATGACGGCAAGGCGCTGGCCGGGCAGGCGTGCCGCCAGCGCCTGTTCCAGCACTTCGCGCAGCGCGAGTCCCAGGCGTTGACCGCTGGCGGCTCCCAGGAGGCTGCGCAGGATGGTGGCAGGGGTGGTGGCGCGCGGGCAGATCTGATCGACGGCCGCTTCGCCACGCAGCAGGGCAGGCAGGTGCAAGCCGACGCGTCCGACCGCGTGGACGATTTGCGCGTAGTCAGGATATTCGCGCAGCAGCGTGTTCCAGATGTCTGAAGCGGCGCCTTCGCCGTCATCGGCAGGCAGGTCGATGCCCGAGGCCCGCACGTCGATGTGACCAGCCGACGTCAGCCGGCCGATGACGTTCTGCAGCAGCGGCGCGGATTCCGGCGCGTGACGGCCTAGTTCGGTGATCAGCGCCTGCGGCACATGCTTGCCGTCGGGAGCGATGACGCGCAGCGCGTCCACTGCGAAGCTGTCGCACAGGCTTTCCAGCAGCGGGTCGACTTCGTCCGCGTAGCGCGCATGCGCCCCGCCAGCCATGCATTCGGCAACGGCGCCTGCGAGCGCGGCGCGAAGGCCTTCGTGGCTGACCGGATTGGCGCCGAACGGGGCGTGTGGGCGCGGGATGGCGACCGTGTCAAGGAAGCTGAGGTGGTCGGCTGCCGCCTTGCGCAGGCGGATGCTGCGAAAGCGCGCCTGTTCGACGGCGGCGATCTGCACGCCTTCCGCGTTGTAGATCTCGAAACTCGCGGTGAGTGAATGCGGGGCGCGGCGTTCCAGCCGCACGCGTGCAGCGGCGGGCTGGCCGGCGTTGGCGCGCAGGCTCAGACGGCCGATCTTGGACGGCACGTAGGCGATGCCCAGGCCCATCGCGGGGTCGTTCCGCAGCAGCTGGATGATGAGCTGGAAGGTGCAGTCGAGCAGCGCCGGGTGCAGATGCGTGGCGTGCAGTTCCGTGGCCAGGGAGGCGTCGGGTTCAAGCACGGCGAGCGCACTGGTCCCGGATTCGATCCAGCCGTGGCTGACGGCGCGGAAAGCCGGACCGTAATCCAGCCCCACGGCGCGAGTCAGCGCAGTGTGGCTGTCGCCCGTAAAGTCGGGCCCGCGATCGGGTAGCGTCAGTTCAGCCTGCGTCAGGCGGGTCAGGCGCGGTTCGCGCAGCAGGCGGCCACTGGCGTGCCTGACCCACGGTTCCGTACTGCCGGTGTCCTTCGCGTTGATGCGGAAACGGCCGTCGCTGTCGTCGAGATGCAGCCGCAGCAATTTGCTGGGCGCGGCGTTGAGCAGCAGCGGGGCGTGGATTTCCAGATCTTCGAGTTCGGCGCAGTCTGCGCTGCCGGCTTGCCACCGCAGCGCGGCGGCAAGGGCGATCTCCGCAAAACCGGTGCCAGGGAAAACGACCGCGTCGCCGACGACGTGGTCAGCCAGCGCGGGATGGGATTGCGTGTCGAGCTGGTTTTCCCAACTGTGCTCATGCTGCGGCATGGCGTAACCCAGCAGCGGGTGCGCCAAGCGTCGCGTGAGCTGGCCCAGGGATTCCGAGGTGACCGGGTGCCAGTGGCGCTCGCGTTGCCAGGGATAGGTCGGCAGGTCGACGAACGGGCCAACCCACGGGAAGAGCGACTGCAGGTCCAGTTGGCCGCCGCCGACAATGACTTGGCCGGCAGCGTTCCAGATCTTTTCCGGATCGTCGCCGCCGCGCGTGGCGGTGCTGAGGACACGGCCTTGCATGCCGGCAGTCTTGAGCGTGTCGTTCAAGTAGGACCGCAGCACCGGGTGCGGGCCGACTTCGACGTAGACGTTGCGGCCTTCGGCGGCCAGGACATTGGCGGCTTGCTCGAAGCGCACGGCCTCGCGCACGTTGCGCCACCAGTAGCCAGCGTTGAGTTCCGCGCCGTCCAGCAGCGTGCCGGTAACGGTGGAATAGAAGGGCACTTCGCCCGCGCGCGGTTGAATGTCTGCCAGCGATTCGCGGATGCCGGCTTCGATGCTGTCCATGGCCGGGCTGTGAAAGGCGTAGTCCAGATCCAGGCGACGATGGAACAGGGATTGCGCGGCCAGCGCGGCTTCCAGGACGACAAGCGCATCCGGCGAACCGGCCAAGGTGGCGCCACGGCTGCTGTTGAAGCCGGCGACGCAGACGCTTGCGCCCAGGTTGTGCTGGGCGATCAGCGCCAGGGCTTCCTCGCCGCTGATGCCCACAGCCGTCATGCGGCCGAGTCCCCTGGTCTGACCTTGCAGGCGGCTGCGCTGGAAGATGACGTGGACGGCGTCGGCCAGGGTCAGCGCGCCGCACGCCCAGGCGGCGGCGACTTCGCCGACGCTATGGCCGATGACGGCGCACGGCACGACGCCGCGCTGCGCCAGCATGCGGGTGATGCCCACCTGAAGCGCGAACAAGGCGGGTTGGGCGACTTCGGTGCGTTCGTAGCGGTTGGATCCGTTCTCGCCGGCCAGTTCCTTGCGCAGCGAGAAATCGGCGTATGCGGAGAAGAGCGCGTCCACTTCGTCGACGGCGGTGGCGAACACGGGATCGGCCAGCAGCCGACGCCCCATGTTGGTCCATTGCGAACCGTTGCCCGAATACACCAGCACCGGGCCGCTGGCCTCCGGTACGACACTGCCAGCAACGACGTGGGCGTTGGCCTCTCCGCTTTCCGCGAACTGCTGGAGCACGTCAGCCACGGCGTTGCACTGCGTGCCGAACACCACGGCGCGCTCGTTGTGCCAATCGCGGCGCATGGCGGCGTGGTAGGCCGCGTTGTAGAGGAACTTGGCTGGCTGGCCGCGCAAGGCCTCGGCCATGTCGGCGGCCGCGGCGCGCAACGCGGGGACGGATTTGCCCGACACCACGACCGGGATCGGGGCCGTCTTGGCCATCTTCCCTTCGGTGGCCGCGCCGCGCGGCGGGGCGCTTTCCAGGATCACGTGGGCATTGGCGCCGCCGAAGCCGAACGAGTTCACGCCGACGATCAGTTTGCCGGCAGGCCGCAGCTTGCGGTTCTGGGTGACGACGTCCAAATTCCAATCCTGGAACTCGATCCTGGGATTGAGCGTCTTGATGCCGATGGTGGCGGGCACCTCGCGGTGGCGCAGTACGTACAGCGCCTTGACCAGCCCGGCGACGCCGGAGGCGGCCTCCAGGTGGCCGAGATTGCTTTTCACGGAGCCGATCGGCAACGGTGCGTCTTTGCTCCGTTGCTGGGCCAGGGCCAACCCGATGGCGCGGGTCTCGATCGGGTCACCGACTGCGGTGCCGGTGCCGTGCGCTTCCAGGTAGTCGATCTCGGCGGGCGAGATGCCAGCCTGCTCATAGGCCTGGCGCATCAGGGCCGCTTGCGCGTCGGCGCTGGGAACGGTCAGGCCAGATTTGCGGCCATCGGTATTGACGGCCGTTCCCGCGACTACCGCCAGAATGTTGTCGCCGTCGGCGATGGCCTGGTCGTAGTCCTTGAGCAGAAACATGCCGCCGCCTTCCGAACGGACGTAGCCGTCGCCCGAGGCGTCGAAGACGTTGCAGCGGCCGCGCGGGGACAGCATGGACGCCTTGGAGAACGTAATGAATCCGTAGGGATGCAGGTGCAGGCTGACGCCACCGGCCAGCGCCTGGCTGCATTCGCCCGATTGAATGGCACGGCACGCCTGATGAAAGGCGACCAGCGACGACGAACATGCGGTGTCCATCGCAATGCTGGGGCCTCGCAGGTCCAGGAAGTACGACAGGCGATTGGCGGCGATGCTGGCGGTGTTGCCGGTGGCCATCGACGCGTCGACGGCGCCCAGATCTTCGGCAATGCGATAGGCGTAATCCGAGCTGGCAATCCCGATGTAGACGCCACAGTCGGAACCGCGCAGTGTCGATGCGGGAACGCCGGCGTGCTCCACCGCTTCCCAGCTCATTTCCAGCAGCAGGCGCTGCTGCGGATCCATGAGCGCTGCCTCGCGCGGAGAAATGCCGAAGAATCCGGCATCGAATCCCGAGACGTCTCCGATGGAGCCGGCGGCGAAAGTGTAGGCGGTGCCGGGATGATCCTTTGCGGGATGCAGGTAGGCGTCCGCAGACCAACGATCCTCGTCGACTCGGGTAACCAGGTCGCGGCCTTCCAGCAGAGCAGGCCAATAACTGTCATTGGTGGTGCTGGGGAATCGGAACGACAGTCCGATAATGGCAACGCGCTTACGCATGCGGAGTCCTTCTGGGCCGACCGGAAGGCGGCGGGTGTTGAGCTGAATGCGATGGGTGTGAAGTCTGATTCAGCATGCTGAATCAGACTTATGACCGGCGTGTCCGCCGTACACGATCAGGGGGAATGGGATGGCCCGGGCCAGCGTTCAGGCGCGGGCAGTGGATCCCAGGATGAGCGGACAACTCCGGCCAGCGTGGGGAGGCAGGGTGACGATGCTTGCGCGCGCTCGGCGCAGATGGCGTCCAAGCGTAATGAGATTGCTCTGCATTTTCGTTTATTGTGGCGGCCTTGCCGGTATCGCGACCCTGCCTTCCGCGCTTCAATCAAAATGTAAGCGGGTTGGGGGCGTCGCAGCCGCCGTAACATTTAGATAAGGCGGCCATTTTACTATATGTGTCGGATTTGTCCGAACCAGTGTCGGTACGTGCGAATTATCCTGCACAGCATTAACTCGAAACGGCGCTTCGTGCGTACGAGTTATCAAGGCGCGAGAGCTTACCAATCGGGCTGTAACGAAATTTGCTCTAAATCGATCAAAACGATTCACAGCGGGGCGGGAATGGCGATTGAGCAAGCAGTGCGGGCGCGTATTGGTTCGTTAATGTGTGAAGCGCCAAGTCGCATTATGTGACGACCTATTACCTGACCGCTGTGCGCGCCGAAATTGGGGCCGGTGAACACAGTGCCGCTACGTCCAGGAGGCGTGCGAAGGTGGCGCGCCGCCCGTCGCAATCAATCTACAGGTCGTACACCGGAATCGGCGGAATGCGTTTGGCCGGCGGCGGAATCCGCCACGACGCTCTCCGGCGCAGCGCGCCCAGCAGTTTCAGCCCCTGCGGCCAGTCGTCCAGGCCGCTTTCCGCATTGATATGACCGGCGCCGGGCAGGACGACGACACGGCTTCCCCAGTCCGCCGCGAAGACGCGCGCGCGTTCCAGCGTGCAATAGGGATCGTTGTCGCTGGCAACCACCACGCTTTGGAAAGGCAGCGGCTGGCGCGAAATGGGCGCGAAGGCGCGCAGGCATTCGGGCATGTCGGCGCGTTCGACGTCGGCGGGTGCGACCAGCAGGGCGCCGGCGACCTTGGCGCGCAAGGGCACGGGGAGGGCGGCGCTGATCAGGCAGCCGAGGCTGTGCGCGACGAGCAGGACCGGGCTGCGGGCTTCGTCGACCTCGGCGGTCAGACGGGATATCCAATCGGCCGCGCGGGGATTTTCCCAGTCGTGCTGCTCGATGCGCCGGGCGTTGGGCAACAGGGCCTGCCACCGGGACTGCCAGTGGTCGGGGCCGGAGTTTTTCCAGCCCGGGACGATTATCGGTTGGAGTCTCATGCGGCACATGATGCCGCCGCCGTTTAGTAACTCAAACGAATTAATGGTCTTTTGCATATACGGCGTTCGGAATAAGGGCGGCGGTGCGAATCATGCCGCGGTGCAATAAAAAAACCCCGGAAAACCCTGCGCCAACCGGCCCAAAAGCCGCGAAATTTCAGTGTATGCTTGCCGGGCAAATGCACCGCCAACGGGCATGACATCTACGTTTCCGGCCGTCAGCCCGTTGATGGATCAACGATTAAAAGTCATTCGAGGAGTCCACTCATGAAGCCAGTTTTCCGTCTGACCCCGGTCATCGCAGCGCTGGGCGTCGCCGCTGGTTTGACGTTTGGCGCGGCCGCGCACGCGCAGACCATCAAGATCGGCGTCGTCGGCCCCACCACCGGCGCGGTCACGCAGTATGGCGATATGGTCCGTGAAGGGGTCGATACCGCGGTCGAGCGCATCAACGCCGCCGGCGGCATCAATGGCAAAAAGCTGGAAACCGTGGTCATCGACGACGGCTGCGAACCCAAGCAGGGTCCCAACGCCGCCAACCGCGTCGTCAACAGCAAGATCGGTTTCGTCGTGGGCCACGTGTGCTCGGGCGCCACCATTGCCGCCGCCGACATCTACAACAACGAAGGCGTGGTCATGGTGACCCCGTCGGCCACGTCGCCGGCACTGACCGACGGCAAGAACTACGAGTTCATCTTCCGCACCATTGGCCGTGACGACCAGCAAGGTCCCGCCGCCGCAAAGTTCATCCTCGACAAGATCAAGCCCAAGAAGGTCGCCGTGCTGCACGACAAGCAGTCGTATGGCCAGGGCATCGCCACCGCGGTCAAGAACGACCTGGAAAAGGGCGGCGTGGCCGTCGCCGTGTTCGAAGGCATCAACGCGGGTGACAGCGACTACTCGGCGGTCATCACCAAGCTCAAGAGCCAGGGCGTGGATTTCGTCTACTACGGCGGCTACCACCCCGAAATGGGCCTGTTGCTGCGCCAGGCGGCCGAGCAGGGCGTGAAGGCCAAGTGGATGGGTCCGGAAGGCACGGGCAACCCGGACATCAACGCCATCGCGGGCGACGCCGTCGAAGGCATGCTGCTGACGCTGCCGGCCGACTTCACGCAGAACGCCGCCAACGCCGACATCGTCAAGGCTTTCGAAGCCAAGAAGCGCAATCCCAGCGGCGCGTTCCAGATGACCGCCTACGCGGCCACGCAAGTCATCGCGGACGGCATCAAGGGCGCGGGCTCGGACGATCCCACCAAGGTGGCCAAGTACCTGCACGCCAATTCTTTCGACACGCCGATCGGCAAGGTGTCGTGGAACAAGCAGGGCGACCTGACGAACTTCCAGTTCGACGTGTTCACCTGGCACAAGGACGGCTCCAAGACCGTCTACAAGTAAATCGCAGTGCGGCGGGCCGCTCCAGGCTCGCTTCACGCGAACGAACGGCGGCGCGTGTCGGATGCAGCGCATCCGGCCACACGCATCAGGCGCTGCAAAAGGGAACCGGGCCGCAAGCCATCAGCTTGCGGCCCGGTTTGTTTTTGCGGGGCGCGGGGCAGGGGGCTGACGCCCCGCCGACTTACAGGCCCTGGACGCGGCGGCCGGTGTCGGCCTCGAACCAGTGCAGGGGATGGCGGCCGTCCGGGCCCACGTTGACCTGCATGCCGACCTTGGCGGACGACTCGGAAAGCTGGCGCGTCGTGCAGCGTACGACCAGCGTGCTCTTGCCGCAGCGGGCGTGCACGAGTTGCTCGGAACCCAACGTCTCGACCATTTCGACTTCGGCGGGAATGCCCTGGGTGTTCAGCAGCATGTGCTCGGGGCGCATGCCCATGATGATCTTGCGGCCGCGGACCTGCGAGGGAACCTGCAGCGGCGAGATCTCGAGCTGGTTGCCGTCGGCGGTCTGCACCGTGCCGTCGCCAGCGACCTGGACTTCCATCAGGTTCATCGGGGGCGAGCCGATGAAGCCGGCAACGAATGTCGAGGCGGGCTTTTCAAACACTTCCATCGGGGTGCCGATCTGCTCGGGAACGCCCTGATACATGACGATCATGCGGTGCGCCAGCGTCATGGCCTCGACCTGATCGTGCGTCACGTACAGGCTGGTCGTGCCCAGGCGGCGATGCAGCTTCATGATTTCCAGACGCATCGCCACGCGCAGCTTGGCGTCCAGGTTGGACAGCGGCTCGTCGAACAGGAACACCTTGGGTTCACGCACGATGGCGCGGCCCATCGCGACGCGCTGGCGCTGGCCGCCCGAAAGCGCGCGCGGACGGCGGTCCAGCAGGTGACCCAGTTCCAGGATCTGCGCGGCGATGTCGACGCGCTTCTTGATCTCGTCCTTGGAGAATTTGCGGATCTTCAAGCCATAGGCCATGTTCTCGAACACGGTCATGTGCGGGTAGAGCGCGTAGTTCTGGAACACCATGGCGATGTCTCGCTCGGCGGGTTCCAGGTTGTTGACGACCTTGTCGTCGATGACGATGTCGCCGCTGGTCACGGTTTCCAGGCCGGCGACCATGCGCATCAGCGTGGATTTGCCGCAGCCCGACGGGCCGACGATGACGATGAATTCACCGTCCTTGACGTCCATGTCGATGCCATGGATGACCGGCACGTTGCCGGCATAGGTTTTCTTGACGTTGCGGAAGCTGAGAGTAGCCATGAGATATTCGTGTTCGAGGTCGTTTTCGGTAGGCGAGGGATGGGCGCGATCACTTCTCAGTGTCGACCAGACCCTTGACGAACCATTTCTGCATCAGGATGACGACCAGCGCCGGCGGGATCATCGCGAGCATGGCGGTGGCCATGGTGATGTTCCATTCGGTCACGCTGTCGCCGCCGCTGATCATCCGCTTGATGCCGATGACGACGGGGTACATGTCTTCCTGCGTGGTGACCAGCAGGGGCCACAGATATTGGTTCCAGCCGTAGATGAACTGAATCACGAACAGCGCGGCGATGCTGGTCTTGGACAAGGGCAGCAGCACGTCAAAGAAGAAGCGCACGGGACCGGCGCCGTCGATACGCGCAGCCTCGATCAGCTCGTCCGGCACCGTCAGGAAGAACTGGCGGAACAGGAACGTGGCCGTGGCGGACGCGATCAGCGGCAGGGTCAGGCCCGCATAGCTGTTGAGCAGGCCCAGATCGGCCACGACTTTGTAGGTGGGCGCGATGCGGACTTCGACCGGCAGCATGAGCGTGACGAAGATCATCCAGAAAAAGAACATGCGGCCCGGAAAGCGGAAGTACACGACCGCAAAAGCCGACAGCAGCGAGATCGCGATCTTGCCGATCGAGATCGCCAGCGCCATGATCAGGCTCACGTACATCATGCGGCCGACGGGCGCGCCCGACGAGCCGCCTGACGAACCGCCAAAAAGCGCCTGCATGTAGTTGTCCACGAAATGCGGACCGGGAATCAGGGACATCGGCGCCTGAGCAACTTCCTGCGCGGTCTGGGTGGACGCGACGAAAGTGACGTAGAGCGGAAATGCCACCATCGCCACGCCGCAAAGCAGAATGACGTGGGCCAGAATATCCAGCCAGGGACGGCGTTCAACCATTGTTATCAGCCTCGGACAAAATCAATACTGCACTTTGCGGTCGACGTACCGGAACTGTACGACCGTCAAGGCAACCACAATGAACATCAGGACGACGGACTGGGCGGCGGACGAACCGAGGTCCAGACCGCGGAAGCCGTCGCTGTACACCTTGTAGACCAGGATCGAGGTCGCCGTGCCCGGGCCGCCTTGCGTCGTCGTGTCGATCACGGCAAACGTGTCAAAGAAGGCGTAGATGATGTTGACCACCAGCAGGAAGAACGTGGTGGGCGACAGCAGCGGGAAGACGATGGTCCAGAAGCGGCGCGCGGGGCTGGCGCCGTCGATCGCGGCGGCTTCGATGAGCGAGCGCGGGATCGATTGCAGGCCGGCCAGGAAGAACAGGAAGTTGTACGACACCTGCTTCCAGACGGCCGCGATGATCACCAGGGTCATCGCCTGGTTGCCGTCCAGGCGGGGATTCCAGTCCACGCCCGATTTGCGCAGGGCCACGGCCAGGATGCCGACCGACGGCGAGAACAGGAACAGCCACAGCACGCCGACGACGGCGGGCGCCACGGCATACGGCCAGATGAGCAAGGTCTTGTAGAGCCCGGCGCCGCGGATCACGCGGTCGGCCATCACGGCCAGCACCAGCGACACGCCAAGGCCAACGCCGGCCACCAGCACCGAGAAAACGGCGGTGACGCGGAAGGAATCCAGGTAGCTCTGTTGCGAGAACAGTTCCATGAAGTTGTCCAGGCCGACGAACTGCGAGGACAGGCCGAAGGGATCTTCAAGGCGCATGGACTGCCACATGGCTTGTCCGGCGGGCAGGAAGAAGAACACCACGGTAATGATCAGCTGCGGCAGGAGCAGCAGATAGGGCAAGGTCTTGTGCCCGAATACAACGCGTTTTTCCATAGGGGGAACCCAAGGTACAGAAAAGCGGCGGTTGAAATAACCGCCGCCTGAAACCGCCAGCGCGCGTGTCGCGCGTGGCGCCCGGAGCCCGAAAGCACCGGCACTCATAAAAAGCACGATAGGCTTAAAGCCCCTGAAAAACCAGGGCTTTAAGCCTCGTATGTCCTTGTCGCAACATGGAAAATGCTGATTGACAAGGCGGCGGTCAAGTCGCGCGAAAGGGCGTTACTTTACACTCTTCTCGAACTTTTCCAGCAGCTCGTTGCCGCGCTTGACGATGTTCTCGGCGCCGTCCTTGGGAGCAACCTTGCCCGAGACGATGCGTTCGATTTCAGCATCCTCGATTTCGCGGATCTGGGGCAGGAAGCCAAGACGCAGGCCGCGCGATTGGGCGGTGGTTTCGACGTTCAATTGCTTGACGCCGACTTCGGTGCCCGGGTTCTTGTCGTAGAAGCCTTCCTTCTTGGTCAGCTCGTAGGCGGCCTTGGTGACGGGCACGTAGCCGGTCTGCTGGTGCCAGCGGGCGGCGATTTCGGGGCTGGCCAGGAACTTGAAGAACGCGGTCACGCCCTTGTAGGTTTCGGGCTTCTTGTTGGCAAAGACCCACAGCGAAGCGCCGCCGATGATGGTGTTCTGCGGCGCGCCTTGCACGTCGGCATAGTAGGGCAGCGTCGAGGTGCCGAATTCGAACTTGGCGTTCTTGGCGATGTTGGCGCGCAGGCCGGACGAACCGGTGATCATGGCGCACTTGCCGCTGATGAACAGCGAATTCGGCTCGTCGCCGCGGCCGCCGTACATGAAGATGCCTTCCTTGCCGAGCTTGGCCAGGTTTTCCAGGTGACGCACGTGCAGCGGGGTGTTGATGGCGATGCGCGCATCCAGGCCGCCGAAACCGTTGTCCTTGGTGGCGTACGGCACGTTGTGCCAGGCCGAGAAGGTCTCGAGCTGGGTCCACGACGGCCACGAGGTGGTGTAGCCGCATTCCTGGCCAGCGGCCTTCAGCTTCTGGCCGGCGGCGGCCAGTTCTTCCCAGGTCTTGGGGGGATTGTCGGCGTCCAGGCCAGCCTTCTTGAAGGCGTCCTTGTTGTAGTAGAAGACGACGGTCGAGCTGTTGAACGGCATCGACACCAGTTTGCCGTCGGCCGACGAGTAGTAGCCGGCCACGGCGCCGATGAATTCCTTGGGATCGATCGGGTTGCCGGCTTCTTCGGACATCTGTTGCACCGGCTTGATGGCGCCCTTGGCGTACATCATGGTGGCGGTGCCGACTTCGAAGACCTGCAGGATGTCCGGCGCGTTGCCGGCGCGGAACGCGGCGATGCCGGCGTTCATGGATTCACCGTAGTTGCCCTTGTAGATGGCCTTGACCTGGTAGTCGGGGTTCTGCTTGTTGAATTCCTCGACCAGGCCGTTGACGCGGTCGCCCAGGGCGCCTTCCATCGAATGCCAGAACTGGATCTCGGTGGCTGCTTGCGCGGAAGCGCCGGCGAAAGCCGTCATGATGGCGGCAAAGGTCAGTGCAATACGATGGGATCGCATAAAGGGTTCTCCAGTTGGGCGTGTTGCGAACGGGGTGTCCGGCCGCATGAAACACGACACCTTATGAATTGTTTGTGACAAAACCGTGACTTTCACATCACTCCCTGCGCCTGTCAAATTGCGCGTTTCAGGCGCGAACGAACATTTCGCCGCACTATCCGCAGGGAGTCGAGCGTTTACAATCGCCGCCTATGGAAAACGAACTTTCGATTGCGTTCACCGGAGCGGGCAGACGGCCGCCTGCGACGGCCTCGCGCGCGGCTGCCAAAGTATGCGCCGTGCGGGGCGTAAATGTCATTGACATAAACGAGCAAGCGCGCGGTGCCGGGCAGGGCCGTGACACGGCCGGTGTGCGGGTTTGTGGCGCCCCGCGCGCGTATGCTGGCGGGCTGTTCGCCGGCGCGACACGGAACATGCAAGGTGTTGCGGCTTGGAGACGTCATTCGTCGCGCATTGACGGGCCGATGACGCGCATGGCGAGCGCGGGACGGGCGCGCGGCGCGGCCGGGGCGGGTCGCAAATGAAGCCGTCCTCCGTGCGCTTTCCCGCCATGACGCGCCTGCAGTTCGGCATTTCGGTGCTGTGCATGCTGGCCGTCGTGGTGGGTTCCAATATCCTGGTCCAGGTGCCGCTCAATGACTGGCTGACATGGGGCGGGCTGTCGTATCCGGTGGCTTTCCTGGTCACCGATGTTCTCAACCGGCGTTTCGGCCCGGCCGCCGCCCGGCGCGTGGTGTGGTTTGGCTTTGCCGCCGCACTGGCGGTGTCGGTCTGGGTGGCGTCGCCGCGCATCGCGTTGGCGTCGGGGCTGGCTTATATATGTGCGCAGCTCGTCGACATCCAGGTGTTCGACCGCCTGCGCGACCAGCGCTGGTGGCGCGCGCCGCTGGCGTCGGGCGTGCTGGGCGCCATATTGGATACGGCGGTGTTCTTCAGCGTGGCATTCGCCGCTACCGGGGCGCCGTGGGTCACATGGATGCTGGGCGATCTGGCGATCAAGCTGGTCGTCAATATCAGCATGCTGGCGCCATTCCGTGCCTTGATGTGGAATCTGGCAAAGCCTGCAAACGCCTAGCCGAACTTTAACCGCCTTCGCGGCGTAATGAATGCGCGCGTCCGATGCTGATCTCAGCAGGGCGCGCGTTTTTCATTAATGCGCCGGACATTATTTCTGAGGCCCTTTCTGCGGCATGTAGTAAGTCCCGCGTAAGCACTGTATTTAAATGCGAGTTTAAACACCGTATTAATCCACTCGGTATTAATCGCCCAACCATAAATCCCGGAAAAGCGCCAGCAGACAACGTAACCGGAATTGCGATTTCTCCAACGAATTCACGGCACTACGCGGCCTATCCGTCACGAATAAAAGCCCCGCCTGAAATATTGGGGATTACACGCAGTGACAGTATGACGGCTTGCTTTCAGAATACCGCCCACACCGTGTTTTTGCCCAAGAAGCCGGCGACGGGCAATGCGGACGTAGGGGTACTCTCCCGATAAACCGTGTTGGACAGAGCCGCTCAAAACCTCGCTGGAGAACTCCGCATGAAGTTTCTGAATCGCCTTACCCCGGTAGCCATGGCGCTTGGGGCACTTGCCTTGGCTGGCGCCGCGCACGCCGCCGACACGATCAAGATCGGCATTCCCCAGCCCATGACCGGTCCCAACACCCAATACGGCGACCAGATCCAGGCCGGCGCGCTGACCGCCATCGAGACCATCAACGCCAAGGGCGGCGTCAAGGGCAAGAAGCTCGAGCCGATCCTGATCGACGACGGCTGCGAACCCAAGCAGGCCGTGCCCGCCGCCAACCGCGTGGTCAACTCCGGCGCCAAGTTCGCCGTGGCCCATGCGTGCTCGGGCGTCACGGTCGCCGCCGTGAAGGTCTACGAGGAAGAGGGCATCGTCGGCATCACCCCGGGCGCCACGTCGCCGCTGGTCACCGACACGATCAAGCCGCACTTCTTCTTCCGCACGATCGGCCGCGACGACCAGCAGGGTCCGTACGCCGCCGGCTACATCGCCAAGACCTTGAAGCCGCAGAAGGTTGCCGTGCTGCACGACAAGCAGACCTACGGCTCGGGCGTGGCCACACAGGTCAAGGACGCGCTGGCCAAGGAAAAGGTCAACGTCGCGCTGTTTGAAGGCATCAACGTCGGCGACAGCGACTACTCGGCCATCATCACCAAGCTGAAGTCCTCTGGCGTGGACCTGGTCTACTTCGGCGGCTACCACCCCGAGCTGGGCCTGCTGCTGCGCCAGGCGCGTGAACAGGGCCTGAAGGTCCAGTTCATGGGTCCGGAAGGCACGGCCAACCAGGATCTGGTGGCCATTGCCGGTCCGGCCATCGACGGCCTGCTGGTCACGCTGCCGGCCGACTTCACCAAGCTGCCGGGCAACGAAAGCATCGTCAAGGCCTTCAAGGACGCCAAGCGCGATCCGGACGGCGCCTTCCAGATGCCGGCCTACGCCGCGGTCCAGATCCTGGCGGACAGCATCAACGCTGTCGGCGAAGATCCGGCCAAGGTTGCCGACTACATGCACAAGACCACGTTCAATACGGGCATCGGCAAGGTCGAATACGATGCCAAGGGCGATCTGAAGGACTTTGAGTTCGCCGTCTATAAGTGGGACAAGGACGGAAAGAAGACCCAGCTGTAAACTCGCGATCCCGCCGGCGTGTTGCCGGCGTGTAGGGCCTGCTGTCTCCGTCTTGCCGAAATCCGCGTAGCGATGCGCCAAAAGCGCTGTGCGGCCGGCAAGGCGGCGCCGGCAGGCCCTTATAAAATACGCCCAGGTTTCCGGCTCCGGGTCTCACTACCGGAGCCGGAACTATTTGGAGCATTGGAATCATGTCCGACCTCATACCCCAACTTACCCAGCAATTCTTCAACGGATTGTCCCTGGGAGCGATCTACGCGCTGATTGCCATCGGCTACACAATGGTCTACGGCATCATCGGGATGATCAACTTCGCCCACGGCGAAATCTATATGATCGGCGCCTATGTGGGCCTGGTCACCTTGACGGCGATCGGCACCAACAGCGGATTGCCGACCCCGTTCATCATCGCGGCCATGCTGCTCGTGGCCATCACGGTTACCGGCATCTACGGCTTCTCGGTCGAACGCGTGGCGTATCGGCCGGTGCGCGGCAGCCCCCGTCTGGTGGCGCTGATCTCCGCCATCGGTATGTCGATCTTCCTGCAGAACTGGGTGGCCCTCGGCCAAGGCGCGCGCGACATGGCCGTGCCCTCGCTGGTGTCCGGCGCCATGCAGTTCCACATGGGCTCGGACTTCGATGTGACGGTGCCGTACTCGCGCCTGATGATCATCGTGGTGACGGTGGTGCTGATGATCGCGCTGACGCTGTTCATCAAGTATTCCCGCATGGGCCGCGCATCGCGCGCCTGCTCGCAGGACATGCACATGGCCAACCTGCTGGGCATCGACACCAACCGCGTGATCTCGTTCACGTTCGTGATGGGTGCGATCCTGGCGGCGGTCGGCGGTGTCCTGATCGCCATCACCATCGGCAAACTCAATCCCTTCATCGGCTTCCTGGCCGGCATCAAGGCCTTCACGGCGGCGGTGCTCGGCGGCATCGGCAGCATCCCCGGCGCCATGCTGGGCGGCGTGCTGCTGGGCCTGGCGGAAACCTTTGCGGCGGCCTACATATCGTCGCAGTACAAGGACATCGTGGCGTTCTCGCTGCTGGTCCTGATTCTGCTGTTCCGTCCCACCGGGCTGCTGGGCAAACCTGAGGTGGAAAAAGTCTGATGTCGACCAACAATCTCAAAAACGCCACGATGGCGGCCGTGCTGACGGCGGTCATCGTCACCCCGGTCTTCGGTCTGCAGCTCATCCGCCAGGGTGCGCGCACGTCGATGGAGTCGAACTGGTCGCTGGTGGCGCTGGCCGCGGCGGTGGTGTTCGTGTTCCAGCTGCTGCGTCCCTGGCTGGCCATTCCGTTCAAGAAGCTCAAGACCGGCCTGCCCACGCTGTCGTCGGCGCCTGCCCGCAACCACAAGCCGCTGATGGTGCTGCTGCTTGCCATTGCGGTGATCTGGCCGTTCTTCGCGGGCCGCAGTTCGGTGGACATCGCCACGCTGGTGCTGATCTACGTGATGCTGGGCCTGGGCCTGAACATCGTGGTGGGCTTTGCCGGGCTGCTGGATCTGGGCTTCGTGGGCTTTTACGCTGTCGGCGCCTATACCTACGCGTTGCTTTATCACTGGGGCGGCTGGAGCTTCTGGGAAGCGCTGCCGTTTGCCGGTGCGATGTCGGCGCTGTTCGGCTTCGTGCTGGGCTTTCCGGTGCTGCGGCTGCGCGGCGACTACCTGGCCATCGTGACGCTGGGCTTCGGTGAAATCATCCGCCTGCTGCTGATCAACCTGAACCAGGTCACCGGCGGTCCGGACGGCATCTCCGGGATTCCGAAGCCCACGTTCTTCGGCCTGGAAATGACGCGCCGTCCCAGTACCGAGGGCGGCACGACGTTCCATGAGTTCTTCGGATTGACCTTCCAAAACCAGGACATGGTGATCTACCTGTACATGATGGCGCTGCTGCTTGCGCTGGTGACGTTGTTCGTGTCCACGCGCCTGATCCGCATGCCGGTCGGCCGCGCCTGGGAGGCGCTGCGCGAAGACGAGATCGCCTGCCGTTCGCTGGGCCTGAATCCCACCCGCATCAAGCTGTCCGCGTTCACGCTGGGCGCCATGTTCGCCGGCTTTGGCGGCGCGTTCTTCGCGGCGCGCCAGGGCATGGTGAATCCGGAGTCCTTCACGTTCATCGAGTCCGCGCTGATCCTGGCCATCGTGGTGCTGGGCGGCATGGGTTCGCAAGTCGGTGTGATCCTCGCTGCCATCCTGCTGACCGTGCTGCCCGAACTGGCGCGCGAGTTCGCCGAGTACCGGATGCTGATGTTCGGTCTGGTGATGGTATTGATGATGATGTGGCGTCCGCAGGGGTTGTTGCCCATGAAGCGTCCCCACGTGGAGCTGGCTAAATGAGCGAGGCATTGCTGAAAGTTTCCGGCCTGACCATGCGGTTCGGCGGCCTCCTGGCCGTCGACAGCGTGGGTTTCGAGGTCATGTCCGACGAGGTCTTTGCCATCATCGGCCCGAACGGGGCGGGCAAGACCACCGTGTTCAACTGCGTGGGCGGGTTCTACGCGCCGACCGCCGGTGAAATCATCATGGACGGCAAGCCCATCACGGGTCTTGCCAGCCACAAGGTGGCGCGCCATGGGCTGGTGCGCACGTTCCAGAACGTGCGCCTGTTCAAGCAGCTGACGGTGCTGGAAAACCTGCTGGTCGCGCAGCATACGCAGGTGGAATCGCGCCTGCTGCCCGGCCTGCTCAAGACCCGCGGCTACCGCCAATCTGAATCCGAAGCGCTGTCGCGCGCGGCGCAGTGGCTGGATTTCATGGGCCTGCGCGAGTTCGCCAACCGTGAAGCCGGCAATCTGGCTTACGGCCACCAGCGGCGCCTGGAGATCGCGCGCTGCATGATCACCAAGCCGCGTCTGCTGATGCTGGACGAGCCCGCGGCCGGCCTGAATCCTCAGGAAAAGCGCGATCTGCAATCGCTCATCGACCAGCTTCGCCGCGAATTCGGCGTGGCCGTGCTGCTGATCGAGCACGACATGAGCCTGATCATGGGCATTTCGGACCGCATTCTGGTCATGGAACACGGCAAGCCCATCACGACCGGCACCCCCGAGCAGGTGCGCAACGACGAGCGCGTCATCAAGGCGTACCTGGGGGAGGAATGATGCTGAAGCTGGAAAACATACACACGTACTATGGCGCCATCCAGGCGTTGAACGGCGTGTCGGTGGACGTCAACCAGGGCGAGATCGTCACGCTGATCGGCGCCAACGGCGCGGGCAAGACGACGCTGCTGATGACCGTTTGCGGCAATCCCCGGGCGCGCGAAGGCAAGATCACGTTCGAAGGCGAGGACATCACGAACAAGGACACGCACGACATCATGCGCAGTGGCATCGCCATTTCGCCTGAAGGGCGGCGCGTGTTCAAGGACCTGACGGTCGCCGAGAACCTGATGATGGGCGGCTTCTTTTCCAAGCGCGACGAGATCGAGGCCGGCATCGACCACGTCTACGGGCTGTTCCCGCGCTTGAAGGAACGCGCCAGCCAGCGCGCCGGCCTGATGTCGGGCGGCGAACAGCAGATGCTGGCCATCGGCCGCGCGCTGATGACCCGGCCGCGCCTCTTGCTGCTGGACGAACCGACGCTGGGCCTGGCCCCGCTGGTGATCGCCCAGATCTTCGACATCATCCGCGAGATTCGGGAGCAGGGCGTGACCGTGTTCCTGGTCGAGCAGAATGCCAACAAGGCGCTGGGCGTGGCGGACCGCGGCTACGTGCTGGAAAACGGCCGCGTGGTCCTGCAAGACACCGGCGCCAACCTGCTGGTCAACGACAAGGTCCGCAAGGCGTACCTGGGCGGTTGACCTCTTCCCCGCGAAGGAAGTGGGCGCATCGAAAGATGCGCCCTTTTTTTTACGCGGCGATGCGTTCGGCCGGCTGGTCGGCCTGGTAGTGCGCGATGGCGGCGCGGGCGAGGGCGTCGATGGAGTCGGTGAGGGTCACGCCGAGGCTGGGGCGCAGGGCGTGCGGGACCGCCAGGGGCAGTTCCGTGCAGCCGAGCACGACGGCGTCGGCGCCGCGGGCCTTCAGGCGGGCGATGCATTCGGCGGCGGGCGCGAAGGCGTCTTCGAGCTGGTTGCCCTTGACCGCGCGGATCGAGCCCATGCAGAAGCGTTCGACTTCGTCGTCGTCAGGCACGATGCACTCGTAGCCTTGGGCTTCAAGGTGACGCTGGTAGAGGCCGAGCTTGAGCGTGGCGGCGGTGCCCATCAGGCCGATGCGGCCGCTGGGCAGGCCAAGGCGGCGCAGGTCTTCGATGACCGCTTCGATGATGTGCAGCACGGGCAGACGCGTGGACGCGGCGATGTCGTCGAACCACAGGTGGGCGGTGTTGCACGGGATGGCGATGAGCTGGGCGCCGGCCTGTTCCAGGAAGCGTACGCCATCGACCATGTGGGGCAGGGGATTCTCGCCGCCGGCCATATAGGCGCTGGAGCGGTCGGGAATACGGGGATCGTTGCGCAGCAGGGTGGGGATGTGTTGCTGGTCAACCGTGGCGGGCGTCAGCGCCGCCAGGCGGAGGGCAAAGGCCGCGCCGGCCATGGGGCCCATTCCGCCCAATACACCCAGGTAGCAGCCCTGGGAAAACGTCTTCACTTTAAGTACTCCGTGCTCATGCATCACCGGGCGTCAGGACCTGGCCCGGGCGTTCGGTGCCCGTCCGTTCCCCGTCCCAGACCTGCCTGCCGTTGACCCACACGGCGTGGATGCCCCGGCTTGCCTGAATGGGCGCTGAAAAAGTGGCCACGTCGGTGACGGTGGCGGGATCGAACAGCACCAGGTCAGCATGATACCCCTCCCGGAGCAGGCCGCGCCCGGCGACGCCGTACTGGGCGGCGGCCAACCCGGTCATCTTGTGGATGGCGGATTCGAGCGTCAGCAGGTTCTGCTCGCGCACCATGGTGCGCAACACGTTGGTGAACGTGCCCCATTGGCGGGGGTGCGGATGCGGGTCGAAGGGCAGGCCATCCGAGCCGACCATGGTCAGCGGATGGGCAAAGATGCGTTTGACGTCCGCCGGGTCCATCAGGAAATAGATGGCGCCGGCCGGAGCCAGCCGGGCGACCGCGGCTTCGTCGTCCAGGCCAAGTTCGGCCATGACGTCACTGAAGTCACGGCCCGTGGCCTCGGGGTAGCCCGTGGACCACGTGATCATCGTGCGGCTGGCCAGCCGCGCGCGGTCCAGCCGCAGCATGGTCGAGGTGGCCGGATAGGGATGGCAGTCCAGGCAGACCGGCTGCGCCGCCGCGGCGCGGCTGATGAGGTCCAGCGTTTCGCGGGTGCGGCCGTGATTGCGTTCGCCCGCCAGCTTGTGATGCGAGAACACCACGCGGGAGTCGGTTTCGCGTCCAATGAGCAGGGCCTCTTCCATGGCGGGCACGATGTGGTCGGCCTCGTCGCGCAGGTGCGTGGCATAGATGCCGGCGCGGCCGCGCAGCGGCTGGCACACGTCGATGATCTCGTCCGTGGGCGCGGCGCTGGCCGGCGGATAGAAGGTGCCGGTCGACACGCCGAACGCGCCGGCATCCAGCGCTTCCTGCATCAGGTCGCGCATGGCGGCCCGTTCCGCGTCGTTGGCCGCGCGCGAAGTGTCGTCCATGACGGCGACGCGCAAGGTGGTGTGGCCCACCAGCGGAATCACGTTGACCGCGGCCGGCGTGTCGCGCAGAGCGTCCATCCAGGCGCGGAAGGTGCCAAAGCGGAACAGCGCCGGCGGACCCAGCAGGTCGAGCGGCTGCGGAATCTGCGTGCGCGCCAGGGGCGCCAGGCTGATCCCGCAGTTGCCGGTGACGACCGTGGTGATGCCTTGCGACACCTTGGGCAGCATGTCGGGATGCGCGAGGAGGTAGCCGTCGTCGTGGGTGTGCGAGTCGATGAAGCCCGGCGCCAGAACCTGGCCCCGGCCGTCGATGACCGGCACGCCGGCGGGACGGGCAAAGCTGCCCACCGCCGCGATGCGTCCGCCGCGCACGGCCAGGTCGCCCTGGGTGGCGGGCCCGCCCGAGCCGTCGATGAGCGTGGCGCCCGCGACGATGAAGTCAGCCTGCAAGGTGTCTGCCGTCATGAAGCGTGCTCAGTCGAGTTTTTCGATGCCGGCGTTGTCGATGATCTGCTGCCACTTGGCGGTTTCGCGATCGATCAGCTGCTTGAAGTCGGCGGGAGAGCCGGTGGCCGGTTCGGCGCCCAGCGTTGCCAGGCCCTGGCGCACTTCCGGCGCTTGCAGCGCTTTCTGGATGGCGGCGTTCAGCGTGGCCACCACGTCGTCGGGCGTGCCCTTGGGCGCCACCACGCCGCCCCAGGCGACTGTCTCGTAACCCTTCAGGCCGGACTCGTCCAGCGTGGGCACGTCGGGCATCAGCGCCAGGCGCTTCAGGCTGCTGACGCCGATGGCGCGGACCTTGCCGCTCTTGACCAGCGGCGCGGCCTCGGAGGTGTTGACGAACAGGTAGTCCAGGCGGCCGCCCAGCAGATCCTGGATGGCAGCGGGGCCGCCGTTGTAGGGGATGAACATCACGTCCAGCTTGGCCATGCTCTTGAAGAGTTCGCCGCCCATGTGGCCGGTGGTGCCGACGCCCGACGCGCCATACGACAAGCGGCCCGGCTCCTTGCGGGCTCGGTCGATCAGGTCCTGCACGCTGGTGACGGGCGAGTCGGCCGGGACGATCAGGGCGTTGTACAGGTCGAACATGTGCGCGACGGGCGTCAGGTCCTTGTCCACGTCGTACGGCAGGCGTTTGAACAGCGAGCGGTTCACCGCCAGCGTGTTGATGTTGCCGTAGCCGACCGTGTAGCCATCCGGCGCTGCGCGCTTGATGAGCGCGATGCCGATGTTGCCGGCGGCGCCCGGGCGGTTCTCGATGACCATCGTGGCGCCGGTGTCGCGGGCAATCTGCGTGGTGATCAGGCGCGACAGCACGTCAGGCGAGCCGCCGGCGGCAGACGGGACCACGAAAGTGATGGGCTTGTCGGGATAGCCGGCGGCCGAGGCGGCGCCGGCGAAGACGACGCTGAGCGCCGCCATGGAAAGACTGCGAAGGAGCGTGCTGCGCATGGTGGATTTCCCCTGGTTTTGTTTTGTGGAGCGGGCAGATTACACCCGGCCATGCGGCACTGCGTCATCGAAAAATGTCTCAAACCTATAATCCCTCGTTATTGGAAAAGGGGAAGAAATGGAAGCCGATGCGTATGCCGACGAGGCCGGGCCGAGCGCCGGGCGGCCGCTGAACCTGCGCCAGATCGAGGTGTTCCGCGCCATCATGATGGCCGGCTCGATCAGCGGAGCGGGGCGCATGCTGCACGTGTCGCAGCCGGCTGTGAGCCGGGTGCTTGCCCTGACGGAAAGCCGTCTGGGCTATCGGCTGTTCGAGCGCGTCAAGAGCCGGCTGTCCCCTACGGCCGAGGCGCGGCGTCTATATGCCGAGGTCGAGCAGGTGTACGGCGGCATCCAGCGCGTGAACGACCTGGCCGCCAGCCTGGGGCAGTCCGGCGCGGGCATGCTGAAGATCGTGGCAAGCGCCAGTTTCGGGCAGCGCCTGATCCCCATGGCGCTGGAGCGGTTTCGCGGTCGCAATGCGGGCGCGCGCGTCGATTACCGCAGCGTGACGTTCGATGAATTGGCGGCGTATTTTCTGTCGGGGCAGGCAGACATCGGCATTTCCATGCAGCCGCCGGATCATCCGAACCTGACGTCGGTCCGGCTGGCGCGGGTGCCGGTGGTGTGCGTGCTCCCGCCCGGGCATCCGCTTGCCAGCCACGACGCGGTGCGGCCGGAGGACTTTTCGTCGGCGGCGTGGATCGGCTATCCGCGCGATACCCCGCTGGGACGCGCGCTGCAGCCGTTCTTTGGCGAAGGCCCGCACTGCGCGGCGGCGATCGAGGTGCATTCGCCCGTGACCGCCTGTTCCTTCGTGCAGCAGGGCTTGGGCCCGGCGCTGGTGGACGCCTGGTGCGTCACGCCGGACCAGGCCGCGCATATGGCGCTGCGTCCGATCACGCCCGAGGCCAGCGTTGAGATCTGGGCGACGCATTCCAACCTGAGTGCGCCACCCTTGCTGGCGCGGCGCTTTCTGGCCGCCGTCAAGAAGATCCTTGAGAGCGAGGCGCTGCCCGGGGTGACGCCGGAATAGGGCTTCCGGGCGTCAGCGGGGCAGCGCAGACCCTTACAGCCCTTCGGCCTGCAGCGCGGCCTTGACGCCGGCGTTGGCCTGCATGCGCTCGAAGAACGCGGACAGGTTGGAAAGGCCGGTCAGGTCCACTTCCTTGGCGTGCGCCCAGCGCAGCACGACGTACAGGTAGGCATCGGCAACCGAAGGCGCGGCACCCGCCAGGTATTGCTTGCCGGCCAGTTGCGTGTCCAGTTGCGCGAACAGCTTGGTCAGCAGCGCCGAGGCCGAAGCGGCCAGTTCCTTCTGCGCGCCTTCGTCCTTCAAATAACGCTGCGCGCCGAACAGCAGCGAGAACGTCTTGTGGACGTCGGAATTGATGAAGCCGACCCAGCGGCGCACTTCGGCGCGCGAACGTGCGGAGCCGTCGCCCAGCAGCGTGCTTTCGGGCGCCTGTTCGGCCAGATACTCCAGAATGGATACGTTCTGCGTCAGGGTCCAGTCGCCATCGGTCAGCGCCGGCACGGCGCCCATCGGATTGATCCGCAGAAACTCGGGCTCCTTGAGCGCCTCGCGGCTGAGCTTGTGCGTTTCATACGGCTTGCCGATCCATTCGAGCACGATATGGGAAGCGAGCGAGCACGCGCCGGGCATGTAGTACAGTTTCATCTGTCGGAGACTCCTGGAAGGAAGAACGGGAGAGCTCCCGTCCGTGGGCGCTATGGTACGCCAACCGGGTATGCCATTCGCGAGTGGTCCCGCGTCTCTCTGTCATGCCTTCCGCGCCCGCTTTTCAATCTGTCGCCGCCGGAGATGTCCATGCAGTCACGCACCGCCGCGAGCACGCGCGCGATCCCCTTTCTCTTGTCCTTGACCCTGGCCTTCGCCGCTGCGCCCGCCATCGCGCAAGCATCGCAGGAACCGCCCTCGGCGCCTGCGCGCGTGATGCCGGTTGTCGGCGGCCTGGATCATCCGTGGTCCATGGCGTTCCTGCCCGACGGCGGCATCCTGATCACCGAGCGTCCCGGGAATCTGCGGCTGTTGCGTACGCCCGGCGGGTTGTCCAAGCCGCTGACCGGCGTGCCCAAGGTGGCCGCGCGCGGCCAGGGCGGTCTCCTCGACGTGGCGCTGTCGCCAAACTTTGCGACCGACCGCTACGTGTATCTGTCGTATGCGGAGTCGGACGGCGACAAGAGCGGCACGGCCGTCGGACGCGGCCGGCTGGCCGACGATGCCGGCGGACTTGAAGACTTCAAGGTCATCTTCCGCCAGGAACCCAAGCTGTCGTCCGGGCTGCATTTCGGCTCGCGCCTGGTGTTTGACGGCAATGGTTACCTCTACATTGCGCTGGGCGAGAACAACCAGCGGCCAACCGCGCAGGACCTGGACAAGCTGCAGGGCAAGGTCGTGCGGCTCAAGGCCGACGGCGCGCTGCCTGACGATAACCCCTTCGTGGGCAAGCAGGGCGCGCGGCCCGAGATCTGGTCGTACGGCCATCGCAATCCGCAAGGCATGGCGCTCAATCCCTGGACCGGCGAGCTCTGGGAAAACGAACACGGGCCGCGCGGCGGCGACGAGATCAACGTGGTGCAGCCGGGCATGAACTATGGCTGGCCGCTGGCGACCTACGGCATCAACTATTCGGGTCTGAAGATTCCGGAAGCCAAGGGCGAGACGCTGCCGGGCATGGAGCCGCCGGTCTACTGGTGGCCGAAATCGCCCGCCATCAGCGGCATGGCGTTCTATGACGCCGACCGCTTTCCAGCCTGGCGCAATTCGCTCTTCATCGGCGCGCTGGGTAACCAGAACCTGATCCGCCTGACCGTCGACGGCAAAAACGTGGTCGAGAAGGAAAGGCTGCTGGTCGACCGCAAGCGCCGGATCCGCGACGTGCGGCAGGGGCCGGACGGTTATGTGTATGTGCTGACGGACGCTTCCCCGGGCGAACTGCTGCGGGTGGCGCCGGCCGAAACAGGAGGGTGACCGTCATGAAGACCTATGAGCTCATCGGGTCCGCGGGGTGCGGCTCCGCCATCGTCGAGATGGCGCTGGTGCTGGCCAATGTGCCGCACGTCCTGACGGACGTGCCGTACCTGAAGCCCGGTCCCGAGCGGGACCGGCTGCTGCATCTGAATCCGCTGGGGCAGGTGCCCACGCTGATCCTGCCAGACGGCGAGGTCATGACCGAGAGCGCGGCGATGATCCTGCATCTGAACGACCTGGCGCCGCAGGCCGGTCTTGCCCCCGCGCCGGACAAGCCGGAACGGGCGCGCTTTCTGAACCTGCTGGTGCGGGTCGTGGCGGCGGTCTACCCGACCTTCACGTACGGCGACGATCCCGCGCAGTGGACGACGCCGGGCGATGCGGTGGACCTGCTGCGCGAACGGGTCCACACGCGCCGCGCCGAGTTGTGGCAGGAGCTGGAACGCCAGGCCGGCGCGCCGCACATGCTGGGGCGGCGTTTTTCAGCGCTGGACCTGTATGTGACGGTCATGACGCATTGGCGTCCCGGCCCGTCGTGGTTCAGCGCGATGTGTCCGGCATTGACCGCGGTCGCCCGCGAAGCAGCATTGGAACCGAACGTGGCCCGTGTGTTGCGGCGGCACTTTCCGCCGCCCACCGAATAACGCGGGCAGCTTCAGGTGGTGGCACGCCGGCGCGATTTGCCGCGCGCCTCGCGCACGGCGATGTACACGCCGCTGCCGGCAATGAAAACGGCGCCCAGGTACGCATACGCGTCGGGCGCCTCGCGCCAGAAGATCCATCCCAGGATCGTGGCCCAGACCAGACCGGTGTAGTCGAAAGGCGCCACGACAGACGCGGGCCCGATGCGGAATCCCTGCGTGATGAGCGCCAGGCCCAACGTGCTGAACAGCGCCACGCCGCCAAAATAGGGCAGGTCCTCCATGGCCGGCGCGCGCCACACCCACGGCAATCCGATCGCGCTGCACACCAGTTGCCCCAACACGATGTAGAAAGTGGTGGTCAGCATGCCTTCTGCGCGGTTGATGCCGCGCGCGGTGATCATCATGACCGCGTAGAGCAGGGCGGTGGTCAGCGGCAGCAGGGTGGCGGCCTGGAAGGCCTGCGTGCCAGGACGCACCACGATCAGCACGCCGGCAAAGCCCGCCAGCACCGCCAGCCAGCGCTTGCCGTCCACGCGTTCCTTCAGGATCAGCACCGACAGCGCCGTGACGAACAGCGGCGCGGCGAACGCGATGGCGGTGGCCTCGGCCAGCGGCAGCGCCTGCAATCCCAGATAGAAGCAACAGGCCGAGACCACGTTGATGGCGCCGCGCGTCAGGTGCAGGCCGGGATGCGTCGTACGCAGCACGCGGCGTCCGCCCAGCCACAAGGCCAGCGCGGTCACGAAGGGCAGCGCGATCAGCGCGCGCAGAAAGAGGATCTGCAGCGGGTTGTAGCTGGCGCCCAGCCATTTGGCATTGGCGTCGCTGAGCGTCAGAAAGAAGATGCCGCCCGCCACGCAGGCGATGCCTGCGGCGGCGGAATGTTCACGGACGGCGGGTAATGCGGTGCTTGGGGACATCTGAAACCTGCAAGGGCGGCGGTTCCTGCCGCCGGAGGGTGAAGAACGGATAGGTGAAGATCGGGAAGGGCTTTCAGCTCTGCGCGCGGTAGGCGGCAATGGCGACCATCGCCCACGCGGCCAGGAAGGCCGTTCCGCCGAACGGCGTCACCGCGCCGAGCCAACGGGTGCCGGTCAGCGTCAGCAGGTACAGGCTGCCCGAAAACAGCACGATGCCGACGAACATGACAACGCCGGCGGCCGACAGCAGCGGCGACCCGAAGCGGGCGCCCAGCAACGCGATGATGAAGATGCCCAGGGCGTGGACCAGGTGGTACATGACGCCGGTCTGCCAGACGGCCAGCAGTTCTGGCGTCAGGATGCGCTTGAGGCCATGCGCGCCGAATGCCCCGGCGCCCACCGCCACCATGAGGTTGATCGCCGCGAGTATGGTGAGCTGCCGGTCCGTCATTGCGTGTCCTTGAGAGAAATGCGAGGGGCGAATTTGCCGCCGCCTATGATAGGCCCAAATATGGTGCACGACGGGGCCGCGGACGAGGGCAAAGCGCGGCCCGCGGCCGGCTCGGCATCGGCCGCCTTGCAAGCCGATTTCCAAATGGGATATTATAAATTCAATTTGGTAATTCAGCCGCTGAGCAAGCCTGGCCGGTTTCTCCGGCTTTCGCTTCGTCCACGCGGCGCCCGGAGCAGATCATGACCATCGCGCTGACTGACAAATCGCCCGCCAAGCGCGGCGCCTCCACCAAGCGCCCGCCGCGCCCCAGGCAGCTTTTTCGTGGCCTGGTCGACAGTCCGCTGACCGATATTGCGCGGGATGTGCACCGCGGACTGCCCGCGCAGATGGTCGACGATGCCGCCGATTACCTGCAGGTGCCCAAGTCGGAAATCATGGCGATCACGGAGGTCAAGGCGGCGTCGCTGTCGCGTTGGACGCGCGAAGGGCAGGCGCTGCCGCTCGGTGAATCCGACCGGCTTGCCCGCGTCGCCCGCGTGGTGCGCGTCGCCCGTCAGGTGCTGGGCAGCGACGAGGAAGCGGTGCTGTGGCTGAACACGCCCGTGCCGGCGCTGGGCAACGTCAAGCCGCTGTCGCTGTTGACGTCGGATGCCAGCAGCCGCATCGTCGAAGACACGCTGGCCCGCGCCGCCGCGGGCGTCTACGCATGACCGATTACGTTTCGCTCTGGCGCATTGGCACCACGGCGGGCAAGTACCGGGCGGACGACCTCTCCGGCGCCGGGGCGGCCGCGGTGGGCGGACGCTACAACAGCCCGGGCACGCCGGTGGTGTATGCCTCGGCCAGCGTGGCGCTCGCCGTACTGGAAACGGTGGTGCATTTTGCGGCGCGCGCGTCCGAGCACGCGAACCGCTACCTGATTGAACTGGCCGTGCCCACTAGCATCTTCGAAGCGCGCCAGTCGCTGTCGCTGGCGCAACTCCAGGACGATTATCCGTTCTGGGACGCGGTGCCCTTTGCCGAAGCGTCGCAGGCCGTGGGCGACAACTGGGTGGCGTCGGGCGTGTCGGCGCTGCTGGAACTGCCCAGCGCGATCGTGCCGTATCGCGGCGTGCCGGACTGCAATTTCCTGATCAATCCGGCGCATCCGGACGCCGAGGATATCGTGGTGGTGCGGCGCGAACGCTTCATCTACGATCCGCGGTTGCGGCCGGCGTAGGCGTCCAAATTCAAGCGTCAAAAAAACGCGCCCGCTGCCGGGCGCGTTCAGTCGTAATCGCCGCAAAAGCCTCAATCAACCGTCAACACCGCCCGGCCCACGACCTTGCCTTCGCGCAGCGAGGCCAGCACGCTGTCCGCCTCGGCCAATGCGTGGCGGTGGACCGGCATCGGCGGCACCTTGCCCGCCCGCACCAGTTCCATCAGTTCCTTCAGTTCGGCCAGGTTGCCCACGTAGCTGCCGATGATGGACAGCGCCTTCATCGGAATCAAGGCGATGGGCCAGGTGGAGCCGCCGCCGAACAGGCCAACGATGATGAGCTTGCCGCCCTTGGTCAGGAAGTCGAACGCCAGCGAGGTGGTGGCCGGCGCGCCGACCAGATCGATCGCGGCCCGCACCGGCTTGCCACCCGCCGCCTGCATGATCTGCTGCGCGGCGTCCGGGGCGGCGCCGTCGATGGCCGCCAGCGCGCCCGCATCCAGCGCCGCCTGGCGCTTGGCGGGGTCGATGTCCACCACGATGGCGCCCGCGCCACCCAGCGCCTTGATCAGCGTCAGACTCATCAGGCCCAGGCCTCCCGCGCCGAAGATCACGACGGGATGCTCGCGGTAGATGTCTGCGCCGATCTTCTGCAAGGCGGAGTACGTGGTGAGCCCTGAGCACGCGTAAGGCGCGATCTGCGCGGGGTCCAGGTCGCCGATGTCGATGAGGTAGCGCGGATGCGGCACGACGATGTGGTCCGCGTAGCCGCCAGCGCGGTGGACGCCCAGGCAGGCCGGCGCGGTGCAGTGGTTTTCCATGCCGGCCATGCACGACGGGCACTTGCCGCAGCCGATCCACGGATAGACGAGGTAATTGCGGTCGGTGGCCAGGCCCTGCGCGTCGGGGCCGGCCGCCACGACGGCGCCCACCGTTTCATGGCCCATGGTCAGCGGCAGCGACACGCCCCGGTCCTTGAGCGACAGGGTCCGGCCCTGGCCCAGGTCGTAGCCGCCTTCCCACAAGTGGATATCGCTGTGGCACACGCCGGCCGCGCGGACCTTGAGCAGCACCTGCGTCCCTTGCGGCGTGGGGGTGGGCTGGTCCATTTCCTGCAGCGGTTCGCGGAAATTGACGACGCAATAGCACTTCATGGTTGTCTCCTTTATGTAATTGCCTGCACCCTGCGGCCGGACCGGAATCCGGCGCGCCGGGCGTGACCTATTTCTTGACCAGCGGGCACTCGCTGTCGGCGAGCGACACGAACACCTTTTCGCCGGGCACCGTGGACAGGATGCGGTAGTAATCGTTCGGATGCTTGGACTCGGCGGGCTTTTTCACCTCGACCAGGTACAGGTCCATGATGACGCGGCCATCTTCGGGGCGCACCCGGGCATTCTTGATCAGTTTGGTGGTGATGGGCAATTCGCGCATCTTCTGGTTGACCACCGCGGCATCGAAGGTGCCGGCGGCCTGCGCGGCCTGCAGGTAATGCGTGGTGGCCACGTAGCTCAGGGCCTGGACGATGGAGGGGGCGCGCGTGACGCCCATCTTCTTTTGCCAGCGCTGGGTCCAGGCGCGGGTATCCTCGTCGGCATCCCAATAGAAGCCGGTGGGGAAGGTCAGCCCCTGCGCAACGGGCAGCCCCATTGCATGGACGTCGTTGATGAAGGTCAGGAACGTCAGCATCCGCTGCTTGCCGCCCGCCAGGCCGAACTCCTGCGCCTGCTTGATGAGGTTGACCAGATCGCCGCCGGCGCTGGCCAGGCCCACGACGTCGGACTTGGATGACTGCGCCTGGATAAGGAACGACGCAAAGTCCATCGCGCCCAGCGGATGGCGCGTGCTGCCCACGACCTTGCCGCCCGCGGCCTCGACGAAGCGTGATGCGTTGCTTTCCAGCGATTTGCCGAACACGTAATCGGTGGTGATGAAGTACCAGCTCTTTCCGCCGCTCTCGACGACGCTCTTGACCACGGCGTTGGCCAGCGCATAGGTATCCGGCGCCCATTGCGTGCTGAGGTTGCTGCATTGCTTGCCGCTGAAGTCCCCGGCAAAACCGCCGCTGATCAGCGCGGTGCCGCCTTTTTCGCGCGCCACGCCCTGGGCGGCCAGCCCGGCCGAACTGGCGCCGCCGTCCACCACCGCGACCAGATTCTGCGTGTCGAACCAGCGGCGCACCAGCGCGGATGCCACGTCGGCCTTGTTCTGGTTGTCCGCGCCGACCACCTCGACGGTCTTGCCGGCCACCTTGCCGCCGAAATCCTCCACGGCCATGCGCACGGCGGTCTCGGACCCGAGGCCGCCCAGGTCGGAATAAATGCCGGAACGGTCGTTGGACACGCCCAGCCGCACGACGTCGGACTGGGCTTGGGCCGCGCAGGCGGCCAGGGCGGCGGCAAGCGCCGCCAACACGGGTTTGATACGCATCTTTCTGTCTCCCAGCCCTGAAGCGGACCGTTTTATTGAACGTTATGGATGACGCGGCAACTCGGGAAGGCGGGCGCCGGTGCTCCAACCGGCTGAAATGTATTTCACATTGGTGAATGCAAATTCCTGTGCAAGAATTTAGGTACCTGTACATGAAAAGTCAACACGGTGGAACACCCTAGTCCGGGTGCCGGAAACGCATTGCCACGAAGGAGGGCTGACGCCGTGGAAGTCAAGCTTGTCGCTCGCACGCTGGAGTTGCTGGAGCTGTTTGCGCAGACGAAGCGGCCCATGCCGCTGACCGAGCTGGCCCAGGGGCTGGGCGCGCCGATGTCGAGCTGTCTGGCACTGGTGCGCACCTTGGTGGCTCGGGGGTATCTGTACGAGGTCAGGCGCCGCGCCGGGTATTACCCCACCGGCAAGTTGCACGGGTTGGCTGCGCAGATTCTGGCGGGCGACCCGTGGCTGGATCTGGTGCGGCCGCGGTTATTGGCGCTACGCGATGCCGTCAACGAGACCGTGATGCTGGGCAAGATCCAGGATGGCGCCGTCGTGTTTCTGGACGTGGCCGAGTCGACCCAGCCCGTTCACTATGCGGCGCGCGCCGGCGAACGGCGTCCGCTGCACACGAGTTCGGTTGCCAAAGCCATCCTGGCGCGCCTGTCGGCCGCTGACCGCGATCAGGTGCTGGCGGCGGCGCAATACACGCGCTACACGGATAGCACGCTGACAACCCGCGAAGCCCTGCTGGCCGACGTGGGCAAGGTTGCCGAGCGGGGCTGGGCCTCGAACGTGGGAGAAAGCGTCGCCGACCTCACGGGGCTGGCCGTCGCGCTGGATCTGGGCGGCGAATGGTACGCGCTATGCGTGGCCGGTCCCACGCCGCGCGTGTGGGCGCAGCGCGAGGAAAACCTGATTCATTTGCGCGACGCGGCGGAGGCGATCCGGCGTGATCGCGAGGGGTAAGGGGATATTTCCATCGGTCTACGCCGCCGGAAGCGATGCGGTCGATGCGCCGCGCGTCATCGACCGCGCACGTCAAGGCCCCCGCCGCACCAGCGTGGACTTCCCGAACAGGCTTTCGATCAAATCCACCGCCAGCTCCGCCGTGCGGTTGCGCACGTCGAGCGCCGGATTCAGCTCCACCACATCCAGCGAGCGCATGAGGCCGGTGTCGGCAATCATCTCCATGCAGAGCTGCGCCTCGCGATAGGTGGGGCCGCCCATCACCGTGGTGCCCACGCCTGGCGCGATCTCGGGATCCAGAAAGTCCACGTCGAAACTCACGTGCAGATGCGTGTCGGCGTCCAGCCCGGCCAAGGCGGCCTGCATCGTGGCGCGCATGCCCATCTCATCCAGATACCGCATGTCGAAGACCTCGAGGCCGGCGTCGTGCAGCAGGCGTTTTTCGCCAGGATCCACGCTGCGGATGCCGATCTGGCGCACGCAGGACGGCTCGATGTCTGGAAACTCGCCCGACATGCCGGTCAGCGGCGCGGGGCCATTGCCGCACAGGCAGGCCACCGGCATGCCGTGCAGGTTGCCCGTGGGCGTGAGCAGATGGGTGTTGAAGTCGGCGTGCGCATCCAGCCATAGCACGCGCAGTTTCTTGCCGGTGGCGCGGCAGTGGCGTGCGACGGCGCTGACCGAGCCGATGCCCAGACTGTGGTCGCCGCCCAGCAGGACGGGCAGGCGGCCTTCGGCCAGTTCTTCGTACACGGCATCGTGCACCGCCTGATTCCACGCGGTCACTTCCTCAAGGTGGCGGTAGCCGTCCACGGGCGGCAGCCAGGGATTGGCGGGGCCGTACAGGTTGCCGCGGTCGCGGACCTGAAAGCCCTGCGCTTCGATGACCGGCCCCAGGTCCGCGACGCGCAGCGCTTCAGGGCCCATTGACGCGCCGCGCGCGCCGGCGCCTTTGTGGGTGGGGGCGCCTAACGGGGTCATTTGGGTGGGCGGGGTGGGGGTTTTCGTCAATGCGTTCGTCAATTCGCATGCTCCGTATTGCAGTGTTCACGTTGCGGCGCGTGGGGTCACGCGGCGGACAAGACCGCCGCCAGTTGATCGCACGCCCAATCCACTTCGTCCCGCGTGACGATGAGGGGAGGCGACAGGCGCAGGGTATGACCGTGGGTGTCCTTGACCAGCAAGCCTCGCGCCTGGAGGCGTTCGCACCAGAGGCGGGCGCCGCCGGCGTCCGGTTCCAGTTCCACGGCCAGCATCAGGCCGCGCCCGCGCACCTCGCGCACGGGGCCCGGCAGCGCGTGCAGGCGTTCGAGAAAATGCGCGCCCACGGCGGCCGCGTTCTCGATCATGCCTTCCTCGGTCAGTACCCGCAGCGCGGCGCGAGCGATGGCGCACGCCAGCGGATTGCCGCCAAAGGTGCTGCCGTGCTGACCGGGCTGGAACACGCCCAGCACGTCGGCGTTGGACAGCACGGCGGACACGGGATAGAAGCCGCCGGACAGCGCCTTGCCGATAAGCGTGACGTCGGCTTCGATGCCTTCGTGCTCCTCGGCCAGCAGCTTGCCCGTGCGTCCCAGGCCGGTCTGGATCTCGTCCAGGATCAGCGTGATGCCGCGTTCCGTGCAGCGTTGGCGCACGCGGCTGAAGTACCCGGGCGGCGGCATCACCACGCCGGCTTCGCCCTGGATCGGTTCGACCAGGAACGCAACCGTGCGGTCGCTGATGGCGGCGTCGAAGGCCTCGAAGTCGCCGAAAGGCACGACCTTGAAGCCGGGTGCGAACGGGCCGTAATGGCCATAGGCGTCGGGGTCGGTCGAAAACCCCACGATGCCCAGCGTGCGGCCATGGAAATTGTTGGCGCAGACGATGATCTCGGCCTTGCCCTCGGGCACGCCGCGCACCTCATAGCCCCACTTGCGCACGGCCTTGATGGCTGTTTCGACGGCTTCGGCGCCGCTGTTCATGGGCAGGATCTTGTGAGCGCCCGTCAGGCGCGCCAGGTCTTCATAGAAGCCCGCCATCTGGTCATGGCGAAACGCACGCGAGGTCAGGGTGAGCTTTTGCGCCTGCTCGGTCATGGCCGCCAGGATGCGCGGGTGGCAATGGCCCTGGTTGACCGCGGAATAGGCGGCCAGGCAGTCGAGGTACTTGCGTCCGTCGACGTCGTAGACCCAGACGCCGCTGCCGCGCGCCAGCACCACGTCCAGCGGGTGGTAGTTGTGCGCGCCCAACTGGTCTTCGATGTGGTCGCGGCGGCTGGCGGCGGACTGCGGGTTGGGTTGGGGGGTCATCACGGCACTCATGAACGTCTCCCAAAGGCGTACTCCGGCCATCTTAGCGCCGTGGGCGCGGCTTGGCATTGCCATTGCATGACAAAGGCCTTTCCGTGACCGGCGCGCCGGGTGCTGCACAATAGCGCCTGTGCCGGACCGTCGTCCGGCGTTCCGATTCTGTGGATGGCTGACATGCTTGTGCACCAATTGCTTGAGAAACTGATGCGCGGCGCCGCGGTGGCGGCGCTGGGATTGGCGGTGATTGCCCCGGCGGCGGCGCAGGAACAGCCCCTGCGCATCGGCGTGATTGCCAGCGTGGCCAACGAGGCCACCGAACTGGCCATCGCGCAGGCCAAGCAGCAAGGGTTGGACGTCAAGCTGGTGGAATTCAATGACTGGGTGCTGCCCAACATTGCGGTGGCCGACGGGTCGGTGGACGCCAATTTCTTCCAGCACGCGCCGTTTCTTGAACTCTTCAACCAGCGCCGCGGCGCCAACCTGCAGCCCATCGCATACGGCTATTCGACCACCATCGGCCTGTTTTCCAAAAAGCTGAAGAAGGGAGATCCGGTGCCCGAGGGCGCGACCATCGCGGTGCCGAACGACCCGGTCAATACCGGCCGCGCCTTGCTGCTGCTGCAGTCGATGGGACTCATCACGCTCAAGCCGGGCGTCGCACACCAGGCCAGCCTGCAGGACGTGGTGGCCAATCCCAAGAAGCTCAAGTTCGTCCAGATCGAAGGATCGCAGTCGGCCCGCACGTTCGACGACGTGACGGCGTCGGTCACCTACACGACGTTCGCAAAACAGGCGGGCCTGAACGAAAAGGACGGGCTGGCCTTCGACAATACCGATCCGGACAGCATCCGGCGCTACGCCATCCGTTGGGTGGCCAAGCCGGAAAAGGCGCAGGACCCGCGCCTGTTGAAGTTCATTGCCATTTATCAGAACTCGCCCGAAGTGAAGGCGACGCTCAAGCGGCTGTACGGCGACCTGATTTCGTTCCCCTGGTAAGGCGGTTTCAGGACGGCAATCGGAATAAAATCAGGGTTTGCCCCGACAAACCCTTTTCCTCAAAGGCCGGCCGCACTGCGCGCCGAACCTGATTCCAATGTCTGACCTCGATGACCGCGACCGGAAACTCTTGACGCTGTTGGCCGACGACGCCACGCCCAGCTATGCGGAGCTGGGCAAACAGCTCAACCTGTCGGCGCCCGCGGTGCACGAGCGGGTCAAGCGGCTCAAGCGCGACGGGCTGATCAAGGGCATCGCCGCCAAGCTCGACGGCGCAAAGATGGGCCGGCCGTTGTTGGCCTTCGTGCATGTCGACACGATCAACTGGACCATCACGCAGCAGGTGCTGGGCTTGGCCGAGCTGAATGAGGTCGAGGAGATCCACACCATCACCGGCAAGAGCGCCATGCTGCTGAAGGTGCGTGTGCGCGATACCCAGGCGTTGGAATTGCTGCTGGCGCGTATCCACCAGATTGAAGGCATCTCCAACACGACCAGCGATATCGCCCTGACCAGTTATCTGGAGCGCGGACCGCTGCCTGAGGCGGCATGATTGCTGGCCGCTTGAACAACATCCCCAGGCGGCCTGATTGCTGGCCTTCTCGAGAGCATCCCGCCCTTCAGCGGGCGGGGGCGGCGCGCAGACGCAGGCGCGTGATCTCCGACGGCGCCCACAACCGCTTGGGCGGTCCCCAATAGCCGGTGCCGCGGCTGGTGTAGACCCACATCTGTCCCAACCGGTGCAGCCCCGCCGTAAACGGTTGCTGGAACCGCACGAAGAAACCCCACGGAAAGAATTGCCCGCCATGCGTATGGCCGGAGAGCTGCAGCGTGTAGCCCGCCGGTTCCGCCGCGGCCGCGCTGCGCGGCTGGTGGGCCAGCAGGATGCGCGGAAAGGCGTCGGCCGGCGCGTTGGCCAGCGCCGCACGCGGATTGCTGCGCTGCTGCGGATCGAAAGCCCCGGCGCTGAAGTCCGTGACGCCCGCCACGACCACAGGCAGGCCCGACGGATGGATCACGGCATGTTCGTTCAAGAGGACGCGCAGGCCCAGGCGGCGGAATTCAGCGATCCAGGGGCCCGCGCCCGAATAGTATTCGTGGTTGCCGGTGACCAGATACACGCCGAACGGTGCGCGCAGATCGCCCAGCGGACGGGCTTGCGCCGCAAGCTGTTCGACGCTGCCGTCCACCACGTCGCCGGTGATGGCGATCATGTCGGGCAGCTGTTCGTTGACCGCGTCGACAATGGCCTGCACATAGCGGCGCTTGATGGTCGGGCCGACGTGGATATCGCTGATCTGCACGATGGTGAAGCCGTCCAGGTCTTGCGGCAGGCCGGCGATCGGTACGTCCACGTCGACCACGCGGGCGCGGCGCCGGGCGTTGTAGAAGCCCGCCAGCGAGCCAGCCAGCGATAGCCCGATGACCGTCCACGCGCTGGCGCGTCGCAGGTCGAGCCACGGCAGATCGGCGCCAGCCGCCAGATTGCCCAGCCACAGAAGCAGCATCAGCGCGTCGCGCAGCACGGTCAGCACGAAGAGCGACGAGAACAGTCCCATGGCCAGCAGGCCGACCCAGGCGATGCGGTCGCCCCAAGGCGGATTGACGGAAGAGCGCGCCAGCATGCCCATCGGGATCAGCACGCACGAAAGCACCAGGAAGAGGATGGCGGCGGCAGTGCCTTCGCCACCAAGCAGCAGGTCGGGGATCAGGCGGGCGCCGACGTACACATGGGCGAGGGCGCTCAGGGTCAGGAACCGCAGGAAGAATGAGGATTGGCGCAGGGACACGGCGGCGGGCGGGCGCGCCGCAGCGGACGCGCAGGGAATCAGGGAACCGCCATTCTATGCTCCGGCGGCGCCGCGATTGATAAACGCGGCGCTGCGCGTGCGCCGCGCACCGCACCTGGGGGCCTGGCGAAGCAGCGTCAGGCAGGCAGTTCGCCTTCCCGGCAGATCAGGCTGGCGTCCATCTCGTCAAGGCGGTTGATGCCCAGCATGGCCATGTTGCGGTCGACCTCGGCGCGCAGCAGTCCGATGGCATGCGCCACGCCTTGCTGGCCGCCCACAGCTGCGGCGTAGTTGAAGGGGCGGCCCACGAACACGCAGCGCGCGCCCAGGGCCAGCGCCTTGAGCACATCGCCGCCGCGCCGCACGCCGCTGTCCATCATCACGGTCATCGTGCCGGCCTGGGCGACCACGCCGGGCAAGGCGCGCAGCGGCGAGATGGCGCCATCAAGCTGGCGCGCGCCGTGATTGGACACGATGATGCCGTCGGCACCATGCTGCCTTGCCAGCGCCGCGTCGCGCGGGTGCAGGATGCCCTTGATGACAAGCGTGCCCGGCCATTGCCGGCGGATGCGCGCCACGTGTTCCCAACTGAGATGGTCGCGAGCCGTGAAGTCGCGCAGTACCGAGGCGGAGACGATGGGCGCGCCGCGCGTGGCGAAGGAATTCTCGAAGTGCGGCATGCCATGCGCCAGCAGCGTGCGCACGAACGTGCCGGCCAGCCAGCGCGGGCGCGCCAGCCCGTCCAGGGCCAGGCGCAAGCTGGGCTTGAGCGGCGTCGAGAAACCCGTGCGCACGTTGTTCTCGCGGTTCGCGGACACGGGAATGTCCACGGTCAGCACCAGGGTTTCGAAACCCGCGCGGCGCGCGCGTTCGATCAGCGCGTCGATCTTGGCGGGGTCGCCGGGCAGGTAGGCCTGGAACCAGGTGCCGGGCGCTTCGGCGATGACGGCTTCAAGTGGAATCAGCGAGGTGCCGCTCAGGATAGCGGGCACGTTCTGCTCGCGCGCCGCGCGCGCCAGCACGATATCGCCCCGGTAAGCCGACAGCGCGCTGATGCCCATGGGCGCGATGCCGAAGGGCGACGCGTAGGTGCGGCCAAACAGATCGGTCTGTTGCGTGCGGCGGGAGACATCCACCAGGACGCGCGGCGTGAACGCGTACTGCGCGAAGGCTTCGCGGTTGCCTTTGAGCGATTGGTTGTCTTCGGCTGCGCCGGCGATGTAGCCGAAGATCGGGCGCGGCAGCCGGCGGCGAGCTGCGGCTTCGAAATCGTCCAGGGACAGCATACGCCCGAGCGCACGGGGCAGCTTGCGGGCGAGGGCGCCAGAGGCGGCGTCATGGGGCGCGGCGGGCAGGGCGGTGGTAGTCATGGCGGGCCGGTAAAAGCCCGTAATCTAGCAACGGCTGTCGAACGCAGAAAGCGAATAAAACTGAAGTTACCTGTTCGCTTCTGGCGAACAGGTTTTGTGCTTTATGCCTGCAGGGGCAGCGCCAGCAGCTCGCCCATGCGCACCGGGCCCGTCACCGAGGGCGTGTCGGCCCAGCGGATCTTGTCGGGTCCGAACAGGACGATGGCCGTGGAACCCAGCTTGAAGCGGCCCATCTCGGCGCCCTTTTCAAGAAAGATGGGCGCGCGGGCAGCCGCGTCGTAGCGCACGGACTTGACCCGGCGCTTGAACGGCGTGACCAGGCCTGCCCACACGGTTTCGATGGACGCCACGATCATCGCGCCCACCAGCACCACCGCCATGGGACCGTGCTCGGTGTCGAAGATGCAGACGACGCGCTCATTGCGCGCGAACAGGCGCGGCACGTTACGAGCGGTCAGCGGGTTGACGGAGAACAGGCGCCCGGGCACGTGGATCATTTCGCGCAGCGTGCCGGCGACGGGCATGTGGACGCGATGGTAGTCCTTGGGCGACAGGTAGATGGTGGCGAACTGGCCGCCCTGGAACGGCGCGGCGCGCTCGGTGTCGCCACCCAGCAGGTCCGCGAGTCCGTAGCTGTGGCCCTTTGCTTGAAAGATGCGGCCTTGTTCGATCGCGCCCATCTGGCTGATGGCGCCGTCTGCCGGGCACACCACCGAGCCAGGTTCTTCGTCCAGCGGGCGCGCGCCGTCTTTCAGCGCACGCGTAAAGAAGTCATTGAAGCAGTCGTAGGCCAACGGATCTTCTTGCAGCGCCTCGCTCATGTTCACGCCGTACTTGCGGACGAAACGCGAGATCATCCAGTTCTTCACCGCGGGTTCGCGGCAGTCCGATGCGTATCCGAAGAAGCGCGACACCAGGTGGTGCGGCGCGAGATACTGGCTGGCAAGAAAAAGTTGGTCTTTGATAGGCATCTATGGCGCTAAAAAAACGCGTCCCGCATACAGCGGGACGTGGTTGATGGTTGCCGTGCGGGCCAGGTTGACGCTGGAGTCCGGCAATTCGGCGCGATTGTAACGCGGTTGCGCGCGGGTGGCGCGCAAAAACGCGCTCAGGCCGCCTTAGCCGCCAGCTTGGTCTTGTAGAGCCAGTCCTTGTAGTCGTCCAGATCGCCGTCGAACGGGTTGACCTTGCCGTCGGCAACGATGATGAATTGGTCGGTCGTGGCGCGCAGCAGATGGCGATCGTGCGACACCAGCACCAACGTGCCTTCGAACTGCGCCAGCGCATCCGTCAGCGCCTCGCGCGTTTCCAGATCAAGGTGGTTGGTGGGTTCGTCCAGCAGCAGCAGGTTGGGGCGTTGCCACACGATCAGCGCCAGCGCCAGCCGTGCCTTTTCGCCGCCGGAGAAAGGCGCGATCGAGCTGGTGGCCATCGCGCCATTGAAATTGAAGCTGCCCAGGAAGTTGCGCAGTTCCTGTTCACGTACGGTCGGCGCAATCTTGGTCATGTGCCACAACGGAGATTCGTCGTGCCGCAGCATCTCGACCTGATGCTGCGCGAAGTAGCCGATGGACAATCCCTTGTTGAACTGCGTGTCGCCGGCCAGCGATTCGATCTCGCCCGCGATGGTTTTGATGAAGGTCGACTTGCCCGCGCCGTTGATGCCCAACAGGCCGATGCGCTGGCCCGCCTGCAGCGAGAAGTTGATGCCCGACACGATGATCTTGTCGGACACGGCGTCGGTGGCCTCGTCCTCGATGCGGTAGCCCGCGCTGACCTTGTCCATCGTCAGCAGCGGATTGGGTGCGCGCAGCGGCTCGCGGAATTCGAACGAGAACTCGGCCGCGGCGCGCAGGGGCGCCACTTCTTCCATGCGGGCCAGAGCCTTGATGCGGCTCTGCGCCTGGCGTGCCTTGCTGGCTTGCGCCTTGAAGCGGTCAATGAACGATTGCAGGTGCGCGCGCTGGCGCATCTGCTTTTCCATCATGCCCTGCGCCAGTTCAAGCTGCGCGGCGCGCTGGCGTTCAAAGGACGAATAATGGCCCGAGTAGCGCTTGAGCTTGCGTTCGTCGATGTGGACGATCACGTTCACCACGCCGTCCAGGAAGTCCCGATCGTGCGAGATGACGATGAGCGTGCCCGGATAGCGCTTGAGCCAGTCTTCCAGCCAGATGATCGCGTCCAGATCCAGGTGGTTGGTGGGCTCGTCCAGCAGCAGCAGGTCGGACGGGCACATCAGCGCCTGCGCCAGGTTCAGTCGCATGCGCCAGCCGCCCGAGAAGCTGGTGAGCGGCAGGTGCATCTGCGCCTGCGTGAAGCCCAGGCCGGTCAGCAACTGCTCGGCGCGCGAATGGACGGTGTAGGCATCGGCGTCGGCCAGCGCGGCGTAGATCTCGCCCATGCGCAGGCCGTTTTCGGCGCTTTCAGGCTCGGCTTCCAGCGCGGCCAGTTCCGCTTCCAGCTTGCGCAGCGTGGTGTCGCCGTCGATCGCGTACTCGATGGCGGGGCGGTCCAGCGCAGGGGTTTCCTGCGCGACGTGGGCCACGCGCCACGACGCTGGGTAGTCCAGGTCGCCCTGATCGGCGTGCAGCGTGCCGCGCAAGAGGCCGAACAGACTCGACTTGCCCGCGCCATTGGCGCCGATGAGGCCGATCTTGTCGCCGGGGTTCAGAAGCAGGTCGACCTTGTCGAGCAACGGCTTGACGCCGCGCATGAGTGAAACTTGTTGGAAGCGGATCATGAATGTAGGACTGGATGGCGCGATGCGCGCGCGGCAAGACGCCCTCTGGGGGCTGCATGCAGGAAAGCAGGAACCGCGGCGGGATGGCACGCGCATCATGCGCGCCGGCGCGAACGTGTTCGGATGAAAGCGGACTCAATCCGAACGAAGGGGGGGATTGTACCCGGCCGGGCAGGTCTGGGCGGGAAGCTCCGGCCAGGCAGGTCCGGCCGGGCAGCCTCGGTTGCGGCGATCCGGCCGGACAGTTCCGGCCGCATCCCCCTACGGCGTCTGAATTGCCGCCGCCAGCGCCAGCACGCGCTCGGCCTCGCTGGCATGCAGGTTCTCGACCAAGGCCCCGTCAACCACCGCCACGCCTTTACCTTCGGCCTGCGCGGCCCGCCACGCGTCCAGCCGTTTGCGCGCCGTATCGAGCTCTTCTGCCGTCGGCGCAAAGGCGGCATTCGCAGCGGCGATCTGGCGCGGATGGATCAGCGTCTTGCCATCGAAGCCCTGGTCGCGTCCTTGCCGGCAGGCGTCGTGCAAGCCAGCATCGTCGTTCAGATCCAGATGGACGCCATCCAGAACCGCAAGGCCGTGCGCCCGTGCCGCCATCACGGCAAGCGAGCGCGCCAGCAGCGTCTCGTCGCGCGACGGCGTGTGGCGCGCATGCAGATCCTTCACCAGATCAGACGTGCCGACAACGATGGCAGCCAACCGTTCATGGCCGCCGGCGATGGCATCGAGCCGCAGAAAGCCCAGCGGTGTTTCGGCCATGGCCCACAACGGCAGATCCATGGGCGCGCCCGCCGCGTCCAGGGCCTGCGCCAGCGCGGCCAACTGGGCGGGGGATTCGACCTTGGGCAGCAGCACGGCATCGGCGCCGGCTTGCGCAACGGCGCGCACGTCGTCCATCCCCCACGGCGTATCCAGCGCGTTGACGCGCACGATGCACTCGCGCCGTCCGTAGCCGCCTTCGCGCAGCGCCGCAGCGACCTGGGCACGGGCCTGCGCCTTGGCGTCGGGCGCCACCGCGTCTTCCAGGTCGAGGATCAGCGCGTCCGCGTCGAGCGTGCGTGCCTTGTCCAATGCGCGCGCGTTGGCGCCGGGCATGTAGAGAACGGAGCGGCGGGGGCGGATAGGAGCGTTCATGCGGGCGGTCTTAGAGTTTGGGCAGGCTGCCGACGATGGTGACGGGCGTGGTGCAGACGTAGCCCACGCCATAGACGGTGCGGATGCCCAGGTCGCCACCGGCCAGCTCGCGCAGCTTGCGCCGCAGCCGATGCATGTGGGCGTCCAGCCGATGCGTGTCGTAGGCCTCGGCGCTTGCGCCCAGGGCTTCAACGAGGCGGGCGCGCGTCAGCGGCAGTGGCGCCGCCTGGATCAGCGCGCCGATCAGGCGGCTTTCGGTATCGGTGATGTCGACGCTGATCTGACTGGGCGAGGTCAGCGTGCGGCGCGCGGGGTCGAAGCGCCAGGCGTCCGATTGCGCGTCCTCTGTGTCGGCGGCCGGCACGACGCGCAGGCGCCGCGACAGCGACACCAGCGTGGCGCCGAGTTCGGCCAGGTTGACGGGCTTGGTCAGGTAGTGGTCGGCGCCCAGGCTCAGGCCCGATACCTTGTCTTCGCTCAGAAGCCGTCCGGTGAGCATGATGATGCCCATTGACGGATAGGAGGTGCGCAGATGCGACACGCGCGCCAGCCCATCGCCGTCCGGCAGCATGGCGTCCAGCACGAGGATCGCGGGCGTTACGGTGAGCAACAGCTCGTCAAGCTCGGCCAGCGAGCCTGCGGTGAGGATGGTCTTGTCCAGGCCCAGGTCCTGGATGTACTCGGCGATGGAATCGCGCCAATCCCCGTGGTCGTCGACGACGATGATCGTCACGGTGTGGCGCGCTTGGGCGCTCCGGGGGCGAACAGGTGTGTTCTGGTCATGCTGTGAATTCTTGAATGGCCGCGATCGCGCGGAAAAATCAGAGGACGACGGTATACGTCTTTGGCGTGCGTGCGCGCAGAATATCATTCCCGCCGATGCGGCGGCGCGGCATGGATCAAGGATGCGATCCAGGCGGCAGGGAAAAAACAGTTGGTCAAAAATTGCGCAGCCCGGTGCGCATCGCCCGAAAGGCCATCAGCCGGGCGTTTGGGTTTTTCTTATCCACAAATTCTGTGGATAAGAAGAACCGGGGTGGATACCGTCCCGCCTACGAAGGGAGTAATTCGACCGGCACACCCTCGGGCACTTTGCGCATCCGATCGCGTTCAATCCGGGCCGGCGCAAAGCGCGTTTTGCGCGCAGCAGCATTTTGCAGCAGCACCGACAGCACCGAGCCCTTGTCCTGGATCCAGCGCGTCTTGCCGCGCAAGAGCTTGACGGCATTGTCCGCGGTGCCCAGCCGGTACGACATGGCATTGATCTCGATCGAGGACTTGCCGTTGAACCGCGATTCGTCGATCTCGGTGATGGCGGCCGCGTCCAGATTGTTGCTCTCGTGGTCGATGCGGTAGACGTACTTGAGCCCGTGAAACGGGTCTTCCACGACGATGAGTTTTTCCGACCCGGACACGTCGGACATCATGCCGATCACGCGGGACTCGACCATCTGGTTGCCGCGTTGTTCTTCGGTGTAAATGAAAATGCTGTGCCGCATGGGGGCGGACTGGGCCGGTGCGGCCCCTACAAGGCGAGAACGATCCATACCTGAACGAAAAGAAGCGGGAGGGGGCGCGAGGCCCCCGACGACGCGCATGATACCAATTGTTTCAGGTGCGTGCTGTAACAGGCGGCGCGGGGGGCTATCCCGCGCGGCGCCCGCCAGGGATCAACCGCGCGCGGCGAGCTTCTCGCGGCGCTGGCGCACGGCCAGGGCCAGGGCGGCCAGCACGGGCTCGGTCTGCGTCCAGCCCAGGCAGGCGTCGGTGATGGAGACGCCATGACGCAGCGGCTCACCGGGCTTGAGGTCCTGGCGGCCTTCTTCAAGATGGCTTTCGATCATGACGCCCGTGATGCGGGAGTCGCCTTGGGCAAGTTGGGCGGCAATGTCGTTGGCCACGTCGATCTGGCGCACGTGCGACTTGTTGGAGTTGGCGTGCGAGCAGTCGATCATGACCTGTTCGCGCTGGCCGGCCTTGCGCAGGGCGTCGCAACAGGCTTGCACGCTGGCGGCGTCGTAGTTCGGGCCTTGCTTGCCGCCGCGCAGGATCACGTGGGTGTCCTGGTTGCCGCGGGTTTCGAAGATGGCGGCCATGCCCATCTTGGTCATGCCCATGAACGCGTGTTTGGCGCTCGCGGCGACCATCGCGTCGGCCGCGATCTGCACGCCGCCGTCGGTGCCGTTCTTGAAGCCCAGCGGGCAGCTCAGGCCGGAGCTGAGCTGACGGTGGCTGGGGCTTTCCGTGGTGCGTGCGCCGATGGCGCCCCACGCGATCAGGTCGGCGATGTACTGCGGGCTGAGCAGGTCCAGAAATTCCGTGGCGATGGGCAGACCCAGGCCGCTGATGTCCAGCAGCAGTTCGCGGGCGCGGCGCAGGCCTTCGTTGATGCGGAAGCTGCCGTCCAGGCGCGGGTCGTTGATGTAGCCCTTCCAGCCGACGGTGGTGCGGGGCTTCTCGAAGTAGACGCGCATGACGATCAGCAGGTCTTTCTTGTGCTCGTCGGCGGCGGCGCGCAGCTTGCGCGCGTATTCCATGGCTTGCGCGTGGTCGTGGATGGAGCAGGGGCCCACCACCAGCACCAGCCGGTCGTCGCGGCCGTGCAGCACGTCGGCGATCTGCGCGCGGCTTTGCTCGACGAGCGTCTGGATGTCGGCCGACACCGGCAATTCATCCTGCAGCAGCGCGGGTGAGATCAGCGGGCGCACGGCGCTGATGCGGGTGTCGTCGGTGCGCGTGTTGTCCTGGGTGGCGTCGGCGGCGCCGACCTCGCGGTCGTGCAGGGGGTCGTCAATGCGGGTCAAGAGAAGCTCCGTGCCGGTAGATGCGGGAAAGTCCGCCATTATCGCACCCGCGGACGGTGGAGGCGGATGGGTGGCTGCGGCAAGTCCGTGCGGCGGGGACAGGCCCCAATGAACGGAGCCGGACGGCGGAGGCGCCGCTGGCTACGCCTATCGGTGACGAACTGAATTAACCCGTTATCGATAAAGACATGTTTCGCGTGGATGCCTTAGCATTGATTCACGCTCTCAGTTGGCCGGGTGCAACCGGCTTGCGGCAGGCGCAGGCGGGGGCCGCGTGCGGCTTCTTACCGTGTATACAGGTCCAGGACGGTCAGCAATGCCAAAACCCGATGCCGGAGCGTCCCGACGGATTCTTCTTGTGGAAGATCACCCAGTCGAACGCGCCTACCTGCAGAACATGCTGCTGGCATTGGGCTATCGCCGCGTGGCGGGCTTGGCAAGCAGCATCGAGGCGGTCGGGGCGATCACGCGTCAATATCATGACGTGCTGATCAGCGACATCGTGATGGGCGAAGGCGATGGCACGCGGCTGCCCAACGACCTGCGCAGGCTGGTGGACGCGGGGCGCCTGAAAAGCATGCCGCCGATCATCTGGATCAGCAGCCTGAGCGACGAACTGCTGCAGTCGCATGTCCGCCTGGCCCTGCAGGCCGGTTGCCCGTCGGCGCAGGCGCTGTCCAAGCCCGTGTCGCGCGTGGCGATGCAACAGGCCATCAAGAATGCGCTGCACAGCATCGACGACGAATCGGCGTCGCCAGACAAACCCAAGTCAGTGCGGCGCGAAGTCATGGAAGCCGCGCTGAGCCAGGCGCTGCTTTCCGGCACCGGCATGAGCGTGGTGCTTCAACCCCAGATCAGCCTGTCGACGGGGCGCGTGGTCGCGGCCGAGGCGCTGTCGCGCTGGATCGATCCGAAGCTGGGCGCCATTTCCGCCGCCGACTTCGTACCGGCGGCGCACCGGCTGGGTATGGACCGCATGCTGTTCAGCCGCGTCACCGACCGCGTGCTGAACGTGTTGCGTCAGATGCAGGACGAGGACATCGCCGTGCCGATTTCGATCAACGCCTCGGCGTCCACGCTGTGCTCGCGCGACTTGCCCGGCCTGCTGGAGCAGAAGGTGGGGCAGGCGGGACTGCCCGCACGGCTGATCAAGGTGGAGCTTACCGAGGATGAGCCGGTCAACGACTGGCTCGCGCTGTCGTCGACGCTGAACCTTCTACGTGTGCGCGGCTTTGAGCTGGCGATGGACGATTTCGGCGCCGGCATTGCGTCCATGCGGCTCTTTTCGGCCATGCCGTTCAATGAATTGAAGATCGACCGCGACTTCATCGTGCATATGCACCGCGAGCCCGCCTCGCGCGCCGTAGTGGCGGCCGCGATTGAAATGGGGCGGGTGCTGGGCCGGCGCGTGGTCGCCGAGGGCGTCGAGCAGGAGCGCGATGTGCAGCTCCTGCGTGAACTGGGTTGCGATGTGGCGCAGGGCTACGGGATTTCCGTGCCCCTGGACCCCGATGCGTTCATCGAGTTCTGCCGCACGCATTGAGGGTCACAGGTTGCACGTCACAGACCGAACACGGCAACGTCACCCGGATAGTCGACCGAAAACTTCAGCACGGTCTCGCGCGACTTGCCCGGCTCAAGTTCCCAGTCCCACACCAGCTTGCCGTCTTCCTCGCGCTTGATGTCGCGCTCGGACGGCGACAGCAGCTTGACCACGATCTTCTCGTTGCGCGAGATGGGCAGGCGGTCCGCGAAGGACACCTGTTCCTTGGTGGCCTTGTTGTTCTTGACGGTGATCTTGTACTCGTAGGTGACGCGCTTGCCGCTGCCCGAAAAACCGGTGCTTTCGGTATAGCGGTTCACCAGTTGGCGCTTGATGGAAATGCCATCGTCGGCGCCGAGGGCCAGCTCCAGTTTTTCGCCCGGCATCACGGCCTTCATGGTGCCTGACGCCACGAACGCGTCGTCCAGGAAGGTATTGAGCGGACCGGCCAGGAAGGGGAAGTCGGTGTTGTTGCTGGCCTGCGCAGTCAGGTAGACGGTCTCGCGCAGCCCCGGCGTGGATTGGTATTGCAAGGTCGCAGGCAGTTGGGTCGTTGCGATGGCGACGCGTTGCGTGGTGTTGTCCGACAGCAGCGTGGCCGGATTCTTGATCTGGAACGACGCGCTGGTCGCGGCGTTCTGGACCTGGGCCGTCGAGACATCGATGACTTCGGCTTCGGGCTCGGGCAGCACGGCGCTGTCTTCCACCGCACCGGCGCGGCCACGTCGATGATCCACGGACGCAGCGTCGGCGCGCCGCCGCCCAGGGACGGCCGGGCAGTGGACAGCGTGAGCTTCACGTTCTTCCAGTCTTCGCCGGTGTTCTGGCGGATGACGCCGAAGTAGCCCAGATCCACATTGCGGTCGGCAGGGCGCAGGCGCGCGTCGTAGGCCGGCGTCCAGCGTGCGCCCGCCACCGCATACGACAGCGCCAGGTCCAGCTTGCCCGCGCGCGCCATGTTGACCCGCAATGTGACGGTCTTCGTGCGACGGCCCGATTCGCCGCGCACCAGGCCAAGCTGGGTTTGCAGCGCCGTCATCTCGCGCTCCAGCTCGGTCTTTTGTTCTGCCACGCGCCGCAGGCCCGCCAGCGTCGTGGCCAGCGACTCGGCGCTGAGGGTCTGGATCGCCTTCAGTTCGTCCAGCGTGAGCCGCGCGCCGTCCTTGGCCGGTTCCGTGGCGCCGCGCTGCATCATCAGGATGAGTTCGCGCTGGTTATCCAGCACCGCGGCTTCGTCGTCCAGCGCGGCCTGGCGGCTGACCAGCTTGTCGATCTGCGCCTCGATCTGGCGCACGCGTTCGTTGGCGGTGGCGGCCTGATAGACGTCGCTGACCTTGACGTCAAGCAGCGTGGCCTGGCCGGTGCTCTTGGCAGACACCTGCAGCGAGTTTTCCTGGAGCGACGCGGGCAGGTTTTCCAGCACCAGCTCGTGTTCGCCCGCGGCAAGCTCGCTGCTGGCGGCGCGGGTGACGACGGCGCGATCCTGGTAGACAGTGACGGCGCGGATGGAGGAGGGCAGCGCGGCGGCGGCAGCCAGTCCGGGGATCGATGCAAAAGCCAGGGCCAGAAGGGTACGTCTCACGGGAGCACCTTTATAAAGTTGAACGCGGCTGACAGCGGGTCTCCCACGGGGACGCATCGCCGGCAAGCGCGAGAGTCTATCGCCGGCTTCGCCCGGACGGTTTACAGGAAATGACAAACGCGACAGGGGGATACGGCTGGTTCGTGAAAACTCAATCGCGTTCGGGATGCGCCAGCCGCCGCAACATGCCGACCGCGTTTTCCGCAGCCACCGATCGGTCGTGCCGCCGGTACGCCATGTCCAGCAGGGCGTGCGGGGCATCGCCCTTGATGGGCCGGTACTCGATGCCTTGCGCGCCCATGTGCCGCATGGCGGCGGGCACGATCGAAATGCCGACGCCCGCCGCCACCAGACTCACGATCGACGCCATCTGCGGGGCCTCCTGGATGACGCGCGGCGCAAAGCCGGCACGCTGGCAGGCGGACTGGATGGCGTCGTACAGGCCCGCGCCGATGGGCCGCGGATACAGCACAAAATCCTCGTCAGCCAGTTCGGCGATGGGAACGGCACGTTTGCGGCTGAGCGGATGGCCGGGCGGCAGGGCGATCAGCATCGGCTCGTCCAGCACGCGCTCGGATTCGAATTCGGCGTCCAGCACGTAAGGGGGGCGCACAAAGGCGACATCCACCTCGCCGGCGCGCAGCCCGCGCAGCAGCGAGATGGTATTGCTTTCGGTCAGGGTGATGCGCACGTCGGGATAGCGGTCGCGGTAGGCACGGATGGCACGGGGCAGGTAGGGGTGGAATACTGCCGATGCAGTGAAGCCCACCGTGATGGCGCCGCGTTCGCCGCGGCCCAGCCGTCTGGCCATGTCGATGGCGCGGTCGGCGCTGGCCAGGATGGCGCGCGCATCTTCCAGGAACTGGGCGCCGGCTTCGGTCAGCGCGATGCCCCGGGGCAAGCGCAGGAACAGCGGTGTGCCGATCTCGCGTTCCAGTTGCTGGATCTGCTGGCTGAGCGGAGGCTGGCCGATGCCCAGGCGGGCCGCCGCGCGCGTGAAGTGCAGTTCCTCGGCAACGGCGGTGAAGTAACGCAGGTGGCGCAATTCCATCGTTTTTAAATATGAACGGTTCAGGTTTCATATATTGGACATATGCAGGGGAAAAGTCTACTTTGTCTGCACGGGCTCAAGCCCGGTGTTTTTCGAGAATCCTGATGTCTACCCCTTCTGCAAGTCCCGCAACCGAACGTGGCGCCACGGCGCCCGAATATCTGGCGCGCGGTACGCCGGGACTGCGCCGTGCCCAGTGGGCGCTCTTTGCCGCCGGTTTTTCCACCTTTTCCCTCCTGTACTGCGTGCAGCCGCTGATGCCGCTGTTCACCCATGCGTTCAACGTATCGCCGGCGCAGAGCAGCCTGGTGCTGTCGCTGTGCACGGGGTTGCTGGCCATCGCGATCTTCTTTGTGGGCCTGTTTTCCGCCGCCTTGCCGCGCAAGCGGGTCATGGCGTGGTCGCTGTTTGCCTCCGCCGTCCTCGGAACCGTCGCGGCCGTCGCACCGGACTGGCAGAGCCTCCTGGCGCTGCGCGCGCTGCAAGGCGTGGCGATGGGCGGGGTGCCCGCCGTGGCCATGGCCTACCTGGCCGAAGAGGTGGAGCCCGGCACACTGGGCTTCGCGATGGGGCTGTACATCAGCGGCAGCGCATTCGGCGGGCTGTCGGGACGGGTCATCACCGGCCTGGTGTCCGACCATTTCGGCTGGCGCGCGGCGATGGGCACGCTGGGATTGCTGGGCCTCATCGCGGCCCTGCTGTTCGTGTGGCTGCTGCCGGCCTCGCGCCGGTTCACGCCACGCCGGGGCCAGGGATGGGCGGGCGTGTGGGCGGACGTGCGGGAAGGAGCCGGTGCGCACCTGAAGAATGGTCCGCTGTGCGCGCTGTTCGCCATGGGCGGGCTGCTGATGGGCGCGTTCGTCGCGGTCTACAACTATGTCGGCTTTCGCCTGCTGCTGCCGCCGTTCTCGCTCAGCCAGACCTTCATCGGGTTCATCTTTGTCGTCTACCTGGTGGGCATCTTCGCCTCGACCTGGTTCGGCCGCCTGGCTGACCGGCACGGGCGCGGCGCGATGCTGGCCGCTGCGTCCGGCCTTGCGCTGGCGGGCCTGCTGTTGACCCTTTCCAACGCGTTGCCCGTGCTGATCGCAGGCATCGTCGTCTTCACCTTCGGCTTTTTTGCGGCCCACGCCGTCGCGAGCGGCTGGGTCGGGCAGATGGCGCGTGGCTACAAGGCGCTGGCCGCCTCGTTCTACCTGCTGGTCTATTACGTGGGATCGAGCGTGCTTGGGGCACTTGGCGGCCAATTCTGGACCGCCGGCGGCTGGCATGGCGTTGCCGCCATGGCGGGCGGCTTGCTGGCCGCCGCGCTCGTGATCAGCGCGGGTCTCGCCTGGCGCACGGGACGGCGGCATGCCGCGGCGGGCGCCGCTGGTCCCGCCTGACTTCCCCTCTTTTTTCAGGGAAGGGTAGCGTCGCGTTACGCAGGGTTGCGCCACGCGCGCTTCTATCGCGATACATTCTGTATTGCGATAGGGGGAACCATGCTGACCAAGCAAGACCGCGTGTCCCTGCCATGGACCGACACGCTAGCTCGTCTGGAAGACGAACGCATCATGCTGGAGCGCATAGCTGCCGGCGTACCGATCCGGCAGGTACTGGAACATGTGCTGAACGCCGTCGAGGCGCAGTCGAGCGTGACGCTGCGCGCGTCCATTGCGGTGGTGGACGACGCAGGAACCGAATTGCGGCATTGCGCCGCACCCGGCCTGCCGGACGCGTTCAATGCCGCCGTGGACCGGGTAGCCATCGGGCCGATGACCGCTTCGTGGGGCGCGGCAGCGCATTCGGGCAAGCCGGTCTACACCGACGATATTGCCAACGATCCGCGTTGGGCGCCGTGGCGCGACCTTGCCTTGGAGAATGGCTTGCGCGCGTGTTGGTCCACGCCGATCAAGGCGCCAGACGGACGGCTGTTGGGCGTCTTCTCCAATTACTACGAAGAAAGCCGGCTACCGACCGCGCAGGATATCGACGCGATCGCGCTGGTCACGCGCAGCGCGGCGCTGGCGATCGAAAGGCATTTGCTGGACGTGGCCTTGCGACGCAGCGGCGAGCGCTGGCGGGCGATGTTCGACGGCATGCAGGAAGCGTTTTTTCTTGCCGAAGCGCTGCGCAGCGAGGACGGCCGCATCGCCGACTTCCGCTTTCTGGAGGTGAACCCCGCCTTTGAACGCCAGAGCGGCATGCGCGAGGGCGACACGCTGGGCCACACGCTGCGCGAGATGATTCCCGGCGTTCCCAGCCAGATCCTGGATACGTTCGCGCAGGTCGTGGAGTCGGGCGAGCCCGCCCAATTTGAATTTGCCGTGCCCGCGCCCAAGGATGCGTGGTACGAGGCGCGGGCGCGCAAGGAAGGCCCCGATCGCATCATGGCGCTGTTTCTTGACGTCACCGCGCGCAAAGCCGCCGAGACCGAGCTGTGGGAAGGCCAGCATCGCAAGAATTTCCTGCTGGCGCTGGGCGACCGCATGCGAGAACTCCATCTGCAGCCGGCCATCGAGGAAACCGCCTGCGCGGGATTGGGTCAGCACCTGTCGCTGGGACTGGTGGCGGTTCTGGACTGGGCCGGCGACGGCGCGGCGCCGGTGGTGTCGACCTGCTGGCGTTCCGAGCATGATGTGGCGAGCCACGGCGCGCTGGCGACAGAACAACTGGACGAAGATTTTTTCGACGCCGTCCGCAAGGGGCGCACGACCTATCTGCAGCCGCTGGTGGCGCAAGAGGGCGGCGACATCCGCCCGTCGGCCATCGTCGTGCCGATGCGCCGCTGGGCGCGGCAAGGCGGTGCGCTGCTGGTCCGCCCCTTGTCGAGCAGCCGGCTCAAGCCGGCGGATCTGGCGTTCATCGAGGAAGTCGCCGAACGGATGTGCGACGCGGTCGAGCGTTCGCAATACGCACGCATGCTGGAGCAGCGGGTGGAGCACGCCATTGCCGAGCGGGATCGCATCTGGCGAATGTCTCCCGAGCTGCTGGCCGTCATCGACAGCAGGGGCCGGTTTGCCAGCGTGAATCCGGCCGTGCAACCCATTCTGGGCTGGAGTCCCGACCAGTTTCTGTCGATGGGGCTGGCCGAGCTGATCCACCCGGACGACCTGGACGCGACGCGCACCGCCTGGTCGCCGCACGCGCAGGCGGACGGCACCCAACCCGCCCGGCACCTGGAAAACCGGGTCCTGCGGCGCGAGGGCGGCTACAGCTGGATCACGTGGAGCATGTCGTGGTCGCAAGAGAGCCTGTACGTCGCGGGACGTGATGATTCCGATCTGAAAGCGCAGGCCGAGGCGCTGGCCGACACCGAGAATGCATTGCGCCAGGCCCAGAAGATGGAGGCGGTGGGACGCCTGACCGGCGGCATCGCGCACGATTTCAACAACATGCTCCAGGGCATCACCGGTGCGCTGTATCTCATTCAGCGCAAGCTGTCTGCCGGCGTGCCCGAACAGGCGCAGCGGTTCATCACGGTGGCCATGGATTCCGCGAACCGTGCAGCGCACCTGACGCAGCGCCTGCTCACCTTCTCGCGGCGCCAGCCGATCGACCCCAAGCCGTTCAGCGTGGAGGGCACGCTGCATTCCATGATGGACCTGTTCCATCGGTATACCGGCGAGCGTGTGAATCTGGTCTTCGATCTGGACCCGGACCTGTGGCCGATCAATTGCGACAAGAACCAGTTTGAGAACGCGATGCTCAACCTGGTGATCAACGCCTGCGATTCCATGCCCAATGGCGGCGTGTTGACCATTGCGGCGGCAAACACGCAGCTGGACGAAGCGTCGCTGCGCCAGAGCCCAGGCGTCAAGCCGGGCCCGTTTGTCGAGGTCACGGTGTCAGACGTGGGCTGCGGGATGTCGCCCGATGTGCTGGCGCACGCCTTCGACCCGTTCTTCACCACCAAGCCGCTGGGCGAAGGCACGGGGCTCGGGCTGTCCATGACTTACGGTTTTGCCAAGCAGGCCGGCGGCAGTGCCGTGCTGGAAAGCGCCGTAGGCGTCGGGACGTCGGTGCGGCTGTACCTGCCTCGCCATCAAGGCGTGCCGGAACAGGCCGCGGATGCGCCGCGGGCGACCGGCACGCAAGCGGCGTCGGCCGGCCAGGCCTTCGTCATCGTCGTCGAAGACGACACGAACGTGCGCGAAATGGTGCGCGAGTCGCTGGTGGATATGGGCCTGCATGTGTTGACGGCCGGCGACGGGGAGGCAGGTCTGGAGCTGGTGACGTCCACGCGTAACCTGAGCCTGCTGGTGACGGACGTTGGCCTGCCCAACCTGAACGGCCGGCAGTTGGCGGACGCCGCGCGCGTCGCTCACCCCGGCCTGCGCGTGCTGCTCATGACGGGCTACGCCGAAAGCGCGGCCAGCGCGGGTGGTTTCCTGGAGGACGGCATGGAACTCATCGTCAAGCCGTTCTCGCTGGATGCGCTGGGCGAACGGGTGCAGCGGATGCTGGAGGAGAGCGCGGGGCCGCAGCGGGCGGGGTAGAGGTCAAATAGGCGGTCAAGTGTTTCAACGGCAGGTAAAAAATGCCCCGCATGGCGGACTACCGCAGGGGGAGTAGATAAAGCGGGGGTCAGGCACGGGGCTTGCGACTAGGTTGAAGCATTTCAACCAAGGAAGGAGCTACGCTATGAAATACCGTGCCATGACTTGCGCGTTTGCCATGATTGCCGGCCTTGCCGCCGGCGGTGCCTATGCCCAATCCACGGGCCGCAGCTCGCCCCCGACCTCGCCGTCCACGACGCCGAATGACGGGGCTGCCGTGCCGCCCAACACCCAGGTGCCTCCGGGCCAGATTCCGCCCGCCCCGAACGCGGCGCCCCAGACCGGCACCACGCCGCCGAATCTGGACAAGAGCGGTCACATGAAGTCCGACAAGCATGGGTCGGAAATGCCCAATCGCAAGCGCGAAGCCAATGACAATGTGCCGGCTACTCCGGCCGGAGGCGCCGCGCCTCCTCCGGGATATCCGAACACGGGCGGCAGCAAGTAAGCAGCCCCACACAAAAAGGCTTCCGAAAGGAAGCCTTTTTTTTGTAGGGCGGAAATCAAGTCGGGATTAAATGCCGTTCCCGCCCAAGCAATCGCGACACCGGTTCATGCCGGTGCCGCGATTCAGTGCTGGCGGCGCAATTCAGCGGGCGGCACGCGCAACTGGCCGCGGTATTTGGATACGGTGCGGCGGGCGAGAAGAATGCCGTTGGACGCCAGTTGCTGCGTCAACGCCACGTCGGAAAGCGGCATGGACGGGTCTTCGGCGTCCACCATTTCCTTGATCAGCGCGCGGACGGCTGCGGCGGAACACGAGCCGCCCGATTCGGTTGCGAGTTCGCGTGAGAAGAAGTGGCGGAATTCAAAGACGCCGCGCGGGGTCGTCATGTACTTGCTGACCGTGGCCCGCGACACCGTGGACTCGTGCATGTTCAGATCATCGGCGACTTCGCGCAGCATCAGCGGACGCAGGGCGACTTCGCCGTACTCAAAGAACATCTGCTGGCGCTTCACGATCGCTTCGGCCACGCGCTGGATGGTGGTGTAGCGCTGCTCGACATTTCGCACCAGCCAGCGCGCCTCCTGCAGCTCTTGCGCCATGGGGCTGCGGTCGTCCAGCCGGGCGCGGCGGAAGAGGTCCGCATAGGCGCTATGCAGACGTGCGCGCGGCATGGCGCTGCGATTGGGCAGCACGCGCCAGCGTCCCTGCCATTTGTCGACAAACACATCGGGCACGACGTACACCGGCGCGTCGCCACTGTAGCGGCCGCCGGGCTTGGGATCCAGGCGCCGGATCAGCGCGCAGGCGTCGCGCAGGGCATCGTCCGAACATGCCAACGCGCGGCGCAGGCCGGCGTAATCGTTCTTGCCCAGACGTTCCAGATGGTCCTGCACGATGCGCTGGGCCAGCGCCCGCGTGGCGTCGTCTTCGTCGGGCAGCGCCGCCAGTTGCAGCGTCAGACATTCGCGCAGATCGCGCGCAGCGATCCCCGGCGCATCCAGTTGCTGCACCAGGCGCAGGGCCGCCATCCATTCGCTTTCGTCGGGAATCGGATTGATGTCTTCGTCGGCGGCCGTACAAAGATTTTCCAGCGGGGTGCGCAGGTAGCCGTCGTCGTCCAGCGCGTCGATGATGAATTCAGCCAGCAGGCGGTCGCGCGGCTGCAGGTGGTAGTTGCCTAATTCGAAGGACAGGCGATCACGCATCGACACGTTGGCGCAGGCCCATTGGCCCAGATCGCTGTCGCCGCCGGACGGGGCATGGGTGGGATAGTCGCCGGAATAGGCCGGCGCGTCGGGCAGGGGTTCATCCATGTCCGGGCTTTCGGCTGCCGCGACCGGTTCTGGCGCGGACTGTCCGTCGGCCTGCTCCGTCATCTCACCGCGGACGCCGGGCGCAGCCGGGGCCGCCTCGGGCTCCGATTCGTCCGGATCTTCGAGAAAAGGGTTCGTCGCAAGCGCATGTTGCACGGCCGTGGTGAACTCCAACGCCGACATCTGAAGCAGCTTGACGGATTGTTGCAGACGCGGCGCCAGCGTCATTTGCTGGCGCAGGCGAAGTTCTTGCATCGGGTGGCCCAATCGAGTCTCCTGAAGGGGCAGCCGCCGGAAGGCGGCTCGTTCCTTTCATAGACGCAAAAATCGTGCCAACCCCATTTGAAGGGGGGAGCCGCGGCGGGAACGCGGCATGCTGGGACAGTATTACAAAGGGGGTGGTAATAACTGCTCAGGCGGCCGCTTCGGGCTCGTCCTTTTCATAGACATCCAGACGGTTGTACAGCGTCTTCAGACTGACGCCGAGCGTCTCGGCGGCCAGGCGCTTGTCGCCGGCATGATGCGCCAGCGTGGCCAGGATGAACTCGCGCTGGGCCCGGCCAAGCGGCATACCTACGGGAAAGTTCAGCGAGCCTTCGCGCATCTGCGCCTGGTTCGGGCCGCGCTTGCGCGTGAGCAGCTCGGCGTCCAGCTCCGTGTCGGCCATGATGTAGGCGCGCTGGATCACGTTGCGCAGTTCACGCACGTTGCCCGGCCAGTCGTGCGCCTTGATCGCTTCCAGCATGTGCGGCGAAAACGTCTTCTGCGTGCCATGCTGCGCATTCAACGTGTCCAGGAATTGCTTGGCAAGAAGCAGGGCGTCGTCGCCGCGCTCGCGCAGCGGCGGCACGCGCAGCGGAATCACGAGCAGACGGTGCAGGAAATCCTGACGCAACCGGCCGTCCGCGACGGATGCAGCGGGGTCGCGGTTGCTGGCGCAGATGACGCGCACATTGGCGCGCAACACGTCGGTGCCGCCCACGCGTTGATACGTGCCGACTTCGAGCACGCGCAGGAAGTGCACCTGCATGTCCGGCGGCATTTCGGTGACTTCGTCCAGAAACAATGTGCCGCCGCTTGCAAACTCGAAATAGCCGGCGTTCTGGGACACGGCGCCGGTGAAGCTGCCTTTTTCGTGACCAAAAAGTTCGGCATGCGCCAACGATCCGCTGATCGCGCCGCAGTTGACCGCCACGAACGGCTGGTCGCGGCGATCGCTCGCATCGTGGATGGCGCGCGCTACGATTTCCTTTCCAGCGCCACTTTCACCGATAATGAACACGCTTGCATCGGTGGCCGCCGCAAGGGCGATCTGGTTTCCCAGTTTTCGCATCTGCGGCGACATGCCGCTGGTGTCGGCGAACACGGAAGTGGGCGAAGGCGCGGTGGTGCGCGTAGCGGTATTTCGACTAGCCATGCTTGATCCTCAGTCCCGGAAGCGGGCCTGCAATAAGTGCATCGTAGAGTGCAGCCTACTCTCTGATTGCGACGAGTTGCAAGCATTGGAAAACGTTGGTGGAATCCGAAAAATATTTGCACTGGCCGCCCCCATAGTGACTATTCTGAGCGTTATAGAAGGGATACGGAGATAGCATGCCTCACCTGCTAATCGTCGATGACGACGATGCGATACGAGAAACACTGGCCGAAATCGGCCGCGATAGCGGGTTTTCGGTGGCCCTGGCAGCCAGCGTCAAGGACGCCCTGATCCAGCTCGAACGGCAAGCGCCCGACCTGGTGCTGACTGACGTCCGGTTGCCGGGCGGCAGCGGCATGGACATTTTCAAGAACGTTAATGCGAGTAGCGCGGAAGTGGTGGTGATGACCGGCCACGGTACTGTCGACAACGCCGTCCAGGCTTTGCGCCTGGGCGCGACCGATTATCTGGTCAAGCCGATCTGCATGGAGCGCCTGGAAGAAATCCTCAAGCGGATCATGGTGAATTCGGGCGGCGAGCTGCCCGGCACGCCTTTTGAGGAACCGGGCCGTTTCGGCAAGCTGTACGGCAAGTCCGAACGGATGCAGACGCTGTACCGCCAGATCGGGCGCGTGGCGCCCACCACCGTCACCACCTTGCTGATCGGCGAAAGCGGCACCGGCAAGGAACTGGCTGCCCATGCCATCCACGAACTCAGCCCGCGCCGCCAGCGGCCGTTCATCGCGGTCAACTGCGGCGCGATTTCGCCCAACCTGATCGAAAGCGAAATGTTTGGCCACGAGCGCGGCAGCTTTACCGGCGCCGACCGCCAGCACAAGGGGTACTTCGAACGCGCGGACGGCGGCACGCTGTTCCTGGATGAAGTCACCGAAATGCCGCTGGACCTGCAGGTCAAGCTGTTGCGCGTGCTGGAGACGGGGCAGTTCATGCGCGTGGGGACCAATCGCGAGATCGCCTGCGACATCCGCGTGGTGGCCGCCACGAACCGCAATCCGGAACAGGCGGTGCAGGAAGGCAAGCTGCGCGAAGACTTGTACTACCGGCTGAGCGTGTTTCCCATCGAATTGCCGGCGCTGCGCGATCGCGGCAGCGACATCCAGTTTCTGGCTCAGCGCTTCCTGCAGACGCTCAACGAAGAATCCGGGAAGAACAAGGCGTTTTCGCCCGAAGCAGCCGCGGCACTGGAGCAATACGAGTGGCCGGGCAACGTGCGCGAACTGAAGAATTTTGTTCGCCGCGCGTTCATCATGGCTGACGGCGATGTGCTGGATCTGGAAATGCTGGTGCCGCAGGTCTCGCCTGCTGGCGAGTCGTCTGGCGGTCAGGTCAGCGTGCCTGTCGGAGAGACGCTGGCAGAGGCCGATCGGCGTCTTATCCTGGCGACGCTCGAACGCTGCAACGGCGTGAAAAAGCAAGCCGCTGCCGTGCTGGGCATCAGTCCCAAGACGCTCTACAACCGTCTTGAGGAATACGCGGCAGCGGGCTATCCGCTGCCTGGCGAGAATTCCCGGGCGGGTGGACCGTCCCGGGAATCCGCCTAGACCCGCTTATTTGTTGTAGCGGGTCTTCAGGTCTGCCATGCAGGCGTCCTTGGCATTACCGGACATGGCGTCGCACTTTTCCTTGCCGACTTTATAGTCGGCATCATTGCGCGTTTTCGCGGCGTCATGCGAGGCTTCGGCCTTTTCCTTGGCGGCCTTGGCGTCTGCCTTGGCCTTGTCGCGCGTGGCTTCGGCCTGTTGCTGGCAGACATCCTTCTGGTTGCCCTTCATGCCGTCGCATTGTTTTTTGTCCATCTTGTATTGGTTGTCGATCTGATCGTTCGTGCGAACGCCGGCAGCGCCAGTCTGCGCGGAGGCCTGGAACGCGAGGACCGAAAAGCACAGGGCGAAAGCGGGGCAAATCGTTTTGGACAGCTTCATGACTGACTCCTTGGGAAAGTGGTCCGGTAGTTGGCGGACCCGACCAGGGTCTGAGCAAGCGCCGTGCCCAGGTTCTTCAGGCACGGCGCTTGCGCATTGAGCCGCTGCCTGTCCGCCATCTTCGGACGGGCGCGTTTCAAGGAGAGCATTCATGACGACCCAACACGAACAACAGCCGGGAAAGTCCAAGGCCAACACCCCTAAGGACGAAACGGAAGCGTCGAATCAGAGCGGACAGTTCGGCGCGGATAAACCGACCGACAAGGAAGAACCCTACAAGCGGGAATCGGACAAAAAGCCTAACCGCGGAGGGCCTGAGTTCGAAGAGGGCGGTCAGTATCCCGGTAAGCGGCCCGAAGGGAAGTGACCGTTGCGCTTCGCGCTGCGCAGCTGGCGCCGCGCGAAGCAGACGCCGGGCTTAGCCGCCATTGCGGACCGGATCGGGCGCATCGCGCGAGATGCCGGCTTCGTCTGCGTCCGTGACGCGATCAGTGGCGACGTCTGCACCGTCGTCGTCCACGAAGTCCGGTTCCACGCTCTCGCGTTCGCCGGTGGCCTGGGAGTCGCTGTCGGTATGCCGGCGGTCCAGCGGCAGGTCGCTGGCCGAATCGGAAGAGTCGCTTGGGCCCAGGTCGGGCCGGCCGCTGTCGTCAAGGTTCAGGTCGGTGTCGGGGATACGGGGCATGGGGATCTCCAAGTTGGGAAAAGCGCGTCCAGGACACATCCGCGGACGTCGCCATTTGCCGCCGAATTGCAGCAAGCGCCATGCCGCGATTGCCAGACAAGGACCAAGCGGCGCCGCGCGGGTATGGAAGTTGCTCCTGCTGGGTGAATTTTCTACCGGGAGATTGTCATGTCCTTGATTGTCGCTGCACGGTTCCAGACCTTCGACGAAGCCACGCTGGCCGCCCAGAAGCTGTTTGCCGAGGGCTATACCGAGGACGACATCCACACGTTCTACGTCAGCATTGCGGGCGAGCACGGGCGCTTTCCGTTGGGCGGTGACCGCGTCGCCGATCCGGACGCCAAAGGCGGGCACTTCGGCGCCGTGGCCGGCGCGTCGCTGCTGGGCCTGGTGTTCGCCTTGGTGGCGGGGGTGATTGCCGCGCAATTGGCCGCGTCCATCTTCATCACCATCGCGGCAGCGGGCGTGGGCGCTTATATCGGCGCGCTGGCGGGCGCCATGTGGGTGATCGGCCGCAAGAAACGCGTGCGCACGGCGCCGGGCGAACCGGAGAAGTCGCATCCGCCGGTGCGGCAGGCGGGCGTGATGCTGGCGCTGCATGTGGATATTGGGCGCGAACAGCAGGCGCGTCAGATTCTGCGCGCGGCAGGCGGCACGGACATCGAGCGCGCGAATGGCCGCTGGCAGGACGGCAAATGGCAGGATTTCGATCCGCTGGACCCGCCGCGCCGCGTCGAAGCGCCGACCACCGCGAACTGAAGGCCGCGTGGCCGCTCACGGAGACAGAACAATGAAGCCATTTACCATCCCCTCGCTGGCGGCTGTGGCCGCTGCGGTCGTCCTGGCGGGCGTTGGCCATGTGAGCCACGCCGCCGAACTGGACGCGTCCGACGCCCGCTTTCTGCAGGCGGCGTCGGGCTCGGGCATGTTTGAAGTACAGGCCGCCGAGCTCGCCGGCAAGCGCGCGCAGGATGCGCAGGTGCGCGCTTTTGCGGCGAAGATGCTCGAACAGCACACCGCGGTGAACAAAGAACTGAAGGCGCTGGCCGCGGCGAAAAACGTGGCGCTGCCGGATCAGCCGGCCGAGCCTGAACGCGCGACGCTCCACGAGCTGGGCGGCATGACCGGCGCGTCGTTCGACCAGCTTTACATCCAGAAGGCCGCCGTGGACGCGCACGCAACCGCCAACCGCCTGTTTGAGACTGCTGCGAAAGCGTCAGAAGACGCGCAGGTGCGTGACTTTGCGGTCCGCACCTTGCCGATGCTGAAAGATCACTATGCGATGAGCCGCGCGCTGCAGCGTGAGCCGGCCGTCACTGGTGAGAAGATCCACCCCGCGCCGAAGGGGGAAGCGCCGCCGGTGTCCCCGGCGTCCCGCGCCGCGCCGGCTTCTGTTGTGCCGGAAAAGTGAAGTCCGGCGCACGGCGCGGCAGGTGTCCGGGGGATCGGCCGTCAAAAGGTACGGCCCCTCGCTCATGTCCAGCCGCTCAGTCGCCCGCGCTGCCGGTGATGGGCAGCACGATGCCCGTGATGTAGCTCGAGCATTCGGGCGATGCCAGAAAGACGTAGGCCGGCGAGATTTCCTCGGGCTGGGCGGGGCGTTTCAGGTCCGTCTTTTCGCCAAACGACTTGATCTCTTCGGCGCTCCGGTCGGCCGGATTCAGGGGCGTCCACACGGGGCCCGGCGCCACCGCATTCACGCGGATGCCTTGCTCGGCCAGATTGGATGCGAGTGATCGCGTAAACGCATGGATCGCGCCCTTGGTCGACGAGTAATCCAGCAGCTTGCCGCTGCCGTTCAGGCCCGTGACGGATCCTGTGTTGATGATGGCGTCGCCCGTCTTCAGGTGTTCAAGCGCCGCGCGCGCCATATAGAAATAACCGGTGATGTTGGTGCGCAGCGTCTTGTCCCATTTCTCGTCGCTGATTTCCGGCAGCGTGTCGGTATGCAGCTGGAAGGCGGCGTTATTGACCAGGATGTCGAGCTTGCCGAAATGCTTGACGACCTGCGCCACCGCTTCGTTGCAGAAGGCTGAATCCTGCACGTCGCCGGGGATAAGCAGGCACTGACGGCCTTCGGCCTCGACCGCGCGGCTGGTCTCCTTGGCGTCCTCGTGTTCGTTCAGGTACAGCACCGCGACGTCTGCGCCTTCGCGCGCAAACAGCACGGCCACCGCGCGGCCAATGCCGGAGTCGCCGCCGGTGATGATGGCGACCTTGTCCTGCAGCTTGCCGCTGCCTTTGTAGCCGGGCGCCCGGTACTGCGGTTTGAGCACCATGTCGGCTTCAACGCCTGGCTGTTCGTCCAGGTGCTGGCCCGGCATGGGCGGCGTGGGGTGCGGGCGGTCGCCGGTCTGGGCGTTCTTGGGTGTGCTCATGTTTTCTCCCATTGGGCGGCGCGGGATGCGCCTTGCGCCCGGGAGGCAAGCAAACGCCGTTCCCGGCGACCGTGCCGACCGGCTACTGACGGCCGACGATGATGCCGAGCAGAAACGCCGCACCCGCCGCCAGCCCGACTGCCTGCCAGGGGCGCGCGTGAATGTATTCCTCGGTGCAATCCAGGGTTTCGCGCATCAGGTCATGCGCGTTGTCGGACGCGTCGCGCAGGCTTTGACGCGTGGCCTGAAGCTGGTCGCCCAGGCGCGCCTTCAAGGCCTCAAGGTCAGTTGCCGAGCTGTCGCTGAGTGTGGCTTCCAACTCGTCGATCCAGCTTTCCGGATGCCGCGAGCGCCTGTAGGCGCCACGATTGTCGGGGCCGTTCTCGGGGAAGTCGGAAGGCATAGGGGTATTCGTCGTGGCCATCGAAAGCTCCTTGACTGTCGGGCGGAAAATGCGCCGTCGCGGCCGGCCCGGACGGCCGCGTGGCGGGGCGAGGCTTACGCCTCGACCATGTCTCGGCATGCCAGCGTGCAGGCAATGCAGGCGCCCGCGCAGATCTGACACTTTTCGGATTCGTGCGTAGAACACTCGCGCGCGCAGGCATCGCAGACCAGCGCGCACAACGTGCACAGCGCTTGCGCAAATTCACCATCGCGCGCCAGCATGGCCGCGCAGAGCCGGCAGACTGCCGCGCAGTCGACGCACAAGGCGATGCAGGCCCTGAGCTGCGCCGGATTCTGCCGCAGGCAGCTGGCGGCGCACTGGTCGCACGCCACCGCGCATTCGTAGCAGGCTTGCACACATTGCTCGAAGTTTGGGTCTCGCATTGCATCTCCTTGTGAACGGCCGACGCCGCGCAGCCACACAAAGGCAGGGCGCCCGGCGGCACATCCGCTTGCAATTTGAAGGTCTTGACAGTTTGTCCAGCGGGCGAGGGGCCGTAGGATGAAGGTTCGCACTGGCTGGAGACCACCATGAAACCTTCGTCCGCACCCAAATCCACCCCGTCGGCGCGCGCCGACAAATCCGCGCAGGACAACGCTAAGATACTGCCGCCGAGCGGTCCCGTCGACGTGCCGAATCTACCGGACAAACCCGATGCCGATACGCCCGACGAGGCCGCGCGCGACAAGCGTGAAGTGGTCGACAACAAGACCGAGTCGAACTGGGCCGACGGTTCCGCGCCGCAGCCCCGTGCCAAAAACGCGCGCTCGTCGATTTTCTGATTACGCATCGGCCGCCTGCTGTTCATGAAGGAAAGCGAGCAGGCGCCGCTCGTCGGCGCTGAGCCCGCGAGGGCCCGCCGGGGCGGCCTTGCGGGCCGGCAGCGTGCCGGTCAGGTAGGCTTCCATGATCGCCGGATGCACATAACACGCGCGGCAGACGGCCGGCGTATTGGCTAGACGCTTGGACACCTGTTTGATGACGTCCACGGCCTCCTGTTTGGCTTGGCGCTCGTCCTCGAAGGGACTCGCCTGCAGCGCGGCATAGGCCATGACCGACCCCGCCCACGTGCGATAGTGTTTCGCGGTGTATTCCCCGCCGCCCGCGTGGCGCAGGTAGGCGTTGACCGCGCCCGAATCCACCGGACGTTTGTCGCCGTCCGCATCCAGATATTGAAATAGCTGCTGGCCTGGGATGTCGAGGCATTGCTTGATGATGCGGGCGACTCGCCGATCCGTGACTGTGACGTCGTGCGCCACGCCGCTCTTGCCCTGGAACCGGAACCGGAAGCGGCTGCCGGCCACGGTGGTGTGGCGGCGCGTCAGCGTCGTGAGGCCGTAGGATTTGTTTGCCCGCGCGTATTCGCGTCCGCCAATGCGGATCAGCGTGATCTCCAGCAGGCGCACCAGTACGGCAATCACCTTGTCCTGCGTCAGGCCCGGTATCTTCATGTCGCGCTCGACCTGGCGCCGGATGCGCGGCAGGGCATGGCCGAAGGACAGGAGATTCTTGTACTTCGTGGCATCGCGCACCGCCGTCCAATCCGGGTGGTAGCGGTACTGCTTGCGGCCACGCGCGTCGCGCGCCGTGGCTTGCAGGTGCCCATCCTTCAACGGACAGATCCACACGTTTTCGTAGGCCGGCGGAATCGCCAGCGCGTTGATGCGCTGGATTTCCGATTCGTTGGTGATACGGGCGCCTTTCTCGTCCAGGTAGTGGAACGTATGGCCATTGACCCGCACGCGAGTGTAGCCGGGTTCCGTGTCGTCCACATAGGTCAGCGCCGCCTCTTCGACGGGCAGGGGATCCGGGTCCTTTTGCGTGCGGGTGCTCATTCAATCTCCGGGTGCGCGCGGTAGCGCCTCGACCCAGCATGCCGCGTTCCCGAACGCCCCGCGCCGGGCGGCGCGCGGGTTTGGGCACGGCGCTTGCTGAAGGCGTTGTCGGCAATCGTGCTGCCGGAACCGCCCGCCGGACCGGCAGCGCCGCCCGCGAGAGAATCTTCAGAGGAGAGTGCAATGCAAACCGTCCTGCAACTACATGTGCCGCCGAAGCCGGACCCGATTCCGCCCGGCTCGCCGCCGGGCGACCTGCCCGTGGACCCGGATACCGATGAGCCGGACGTGGATCTGCCGCCGCTGTCCCCGCCGGTCAAGGAAATCGTGCCGCCGAAAGACGCTTGAGGCGTCGCTCTTACACAACTCGAATCAATAAGACCAAGGAGTCATTATGTCGACCATCCTGCTGATCATCCTGATCCTGCTGCTTATCGGCGCCGTGCCTGCGTGGCCCCATAGCCGTAGCTGGGGCTATTACCCCAGCGGCCTGCTTGGCATCGTCGTGATCGTGCTCATTGTGTTGCTGCTGATGGGACGCATATAGCGCCTTGACGCGCTGACGGCCGCCGGGCGCGTGCGCGCGTCTGGCGGGCCGCCTCAGGATGGACTGCGGCGGCACACGCCGCATCGGCGGGCCATCCGGGCGCCAGTCCTGGCGCGCTCGCCGCGTCGGGCGTAAGATCTGCGGGTTTCAGCAGCAACCCACATAGACCCGCAGCCCGACATGAGCATCCCCTTATTGATCCTGATCGACAGCGTTCAGGACTATCTTCCCGTCATCGAATCCCAGGGCTTTCGCCCGCTCCTCGCCACCACCGACCAGACCCGCGCCCAGGCCATCCAGGACCACGGCGCCGGGATTCGTGCCGTCCTGACGCGCGGCGCCACCGGCCTGCGCGCCGATGAAATGGCGGCGCTGCCCCAATTGAGCATCGTGTGCTCGCTGGGTGTCGGCTATGAAAATATCGACCTTGCTGCGGCGCACGCGCGTGGCATCGAGGTCACGAATGGTCCCGGCGCCAACGCTGTATCCGTGGCCGACCACGCGATGGCGTTGCTGCTGGGCGCCGCGCGCCGGCTGCCGCAGGCTGACGCCTGGGTCCGGCAGGGACACTGGAGCGGGTTCATGGGCCCGCAGGTCAGCGGCAAACGGCTGGGCATTCTGGGCCTGGGCACGATCGGCCTGGAAATCGCCCGGCGCGGCGCGAACGGCTTTGGCATGAGCGTGGGGTATTACAACCGCCGCGCCCGTCCTGAGTCCGGCTACACGTATTTCGACAATCCGCGCGCGCTGGCGGCCGAGTCTGATTTTCTGGTGGTGGCCACGCCCGGCGGCGCCGGCACGCATCATCTGGTGGACGCCGGCGTGCTGGAGGCGTTAGGTCCGGACGGTTATCTGATCAACATCGCGCGCGGCAGCGTGGTCGACACGGATGCGTTGATTGCCGCGCTGGCCGAGAAGCGCATTGCCGGCGCCGGACTGGACGTGGTGGACGGCGAGCCGACCATTCCCGATGCGCTCAGACAGCTGGACAACGTGGTGTTGACGCCGCACAGCGCAGGGCGTTCGCCGGAAGCGGTGGCGGCGACCGTGGCGCTGTTCCTGGAAAACGCCACGGCGCATTTTGCCGGCAAGCCCGTGCTGACGCCGGTGCGGGACGCGAACCTCGTGGCTGCGTAATGCCGCGCGGCCGATTGCCGGCGCGAGTATGGCGCCGGCGGATGCGCCGATATTGAATACGCCGACGCCGCGCCCTTTGTGGACGCGGCGTCGGCGTTTGTGCGGGCTACGCCATCAGTGCGAGAACATGATCGGCACCGTCATGCTCTTCAGGATGGAGGCGGTGGCGCCGCCCATCGCCCATTCACGGAATTTGCTGTGGCCGTACGCGCCCATGACGATCAGGTCGGCGCTGTAATCGGCGGCGGCGTTCAGGATGGTGCTGCCGACGCCAACGCCCTTGATGTCGCGGCGCACGTGGTCCGGCGCGGAAATGCCGTGCGCCACGAAGTAGGTGACCAGATCTTCGAAGGGGATGGATTCGACGTTGCGGGTGGCCGCGCCTTCGTCCATGGTCAGCACGACCACATGCGAGGCGCCTTGCAGCAGCGGGGTGGCATCGGCCAATGCGCGGGCGGCTTCGCGGCTGCCGTCCCAGCAGAGCAGGACGCGGTCGCCGACAACCGGGAATTCGCCGCTGGACGGCACCACCAGGACGGGACGCCCGGCGGTCAGCAGGGTTTGTTCGACGAATTCGTTTTCGTGGGCGGCCTCGACATCGTCGCGGTTTTGCTGGCTGACGATGATGAGGTCGCTGGCCCGGCCGTGCAGGGCGACGGTGGCGCTGGGCGAGGATTCACCGGCGCGGACGACGGCCGGTACGTCTGCGATGGCCGCGGATTCCAGAAAGGCGTTCTGCACCTCGCCCCGGTTCTGGGTCTGCAGGTTCTTCATGATGTTGAGCGTGCGCGACATCATGACGGATTCGCCGTAGTAGTACTGCGGCGGCGCGGAGCTGGCGTAGACCCCCACCAGTTCGGCCTTGTGGCGCTTGGCCAGTTCCAGCGCCAGCGCGGTGCGGCGCTTGCAGTCAAACCCGTGGTCCAGGTGGACGGAAATGCGGCGGTACATGGTGGGCCTCCTTGGTTGAACAAGCCATGACCGTATGGTTGCCGTTTAACCAGGGCGCTCCATTGATGCGCATCAAGCCGGTTGGAGTTTCGCCCCGCCGGCTCAATGCAAGCCGCCATTGCAAGCGGCTATTGCATGCGGCTATTGCGGCGCCGGATCGCGCTGCACGCGGTCGCGCAGTTGGCGGATCTGACGCGCCTGCTGTGCGATGCGGTCGAGCGGCGCGGCCAGCGCCGGTTCGGCGTCGGCGATGACAGCGGGCACCGCCATCCCGCGGGCCTCGGGGACGAGGCCGGAGCCTCCCGGATGCAGCACGTGCGCCAGCACCGCGCCGTAGTCCCGCAGTGCGGCCGCCGCCGGCGATGCTGGCGGCAGCGCTGGCTGGATTTCCAGCACGGTGCCCGCCGCCGTGATGCGGCGCATGGCGTTGAGCAGGTTCACGGCGGTGTCCACGTTACGGTCGCGATGCACCGGATTCTGCTGCAGCCGCTGGAGCGACGCCTCGGCGTTGTCGGCAGACAGGCAGGCGAGCCGACGCAGGCCGACGATGTCGCGGGAAGCGGCGTCGCCGCTTTTTTCCTGGGCCAGCGCCAGGGCGTAATCGGCATGCCGCTGCAACGCGCGCGCCAGGGCGCCGGCCAACTGCCGCGGCTCTTTCTCGGGCCAGACCAGAAAGCCGACCAAGAGCGCCAGGATGCCGCCCAGCACGCTATTGAAAGCGCGCAGCGCGGCCAGCGTCGGCTCATAGATCTCGGGCTGCTGGATGTGGCTGACCAGCACGAACTGCGACGTCAGGAAGAAGGTGTACAGCGCGTAGTGGACGGTGCGCGCGGCAAACGTGCCCAGCGCGATAGGCAGGACCGCCAGCGCCACGGACAGCGGCGTCGTGAGCAACAGGCCCAGCAACGAGGCGCTGATGGCGCCGGCCACGCTGCCTATCACCCGCTCGACAGTGCGCTGCCAGGTCGTCGCAAAGTAGGGCTGCAGGATGAAGATCAGCGTCAGCGACATCCAATAGCCGTGGTTGACGGCAAAGGTCTTGGACAGCGCCACGGCAATGGTGGCGCCCACGCCGACCCGCAGCGCATGGCGGAAGGCATCGGATTCAAACCGCAGGTTCTGGCGCAGCGTGCGCCAGGCCTGCCGGGCGCCGGTGCCACCGCTGGCGCGGTGCGCGGGTGCGGCGGGGGTCGCGCCCAGATCGAACAGCGACTGCGTGACCGCCTGGGCGTTGTGCAGCAGGCGGTCCAGCACTGGCACCACCGAGGCCAGGTCCGGCGCATAAGCCATGGCCCCGCCGCGCAGGTCGCGCAGTCCGGCGTTGTAGTGAGCCAGGCGCTCGCGCAGGCACTCGGCCTGCTTGGCGTCGCTGACGTCGGACGTGCTCGCGATCGCGTTGCAGACGCTGGCGTAACGATGCAGCGCGTGCGACAGGTGCGCCCCGGCGCTGCGGCCCAGCCAGCGCGGGGCATTGGACTCCAGCAGGTCGGCGGCGGCGACCAGCGCAATGAAGCTGTCCTCGGCGCTGTCCAGCAGGTAAAGCAATTGATGCGCGCGGGCCCGGCGCGACGGGCGGGCGTCCAGCACTTCGCGGATCCGGACGCGGGCGGCTTCCAGCGCGGCGCGTTGGGCGCTGCGCTGCGGGCGGACGACGGCGCTCCAGGCCTGCGGCCCCGCGGCCGGCGCAAGGCCGGAATACATGCGGGCCAGCGCATCGGAAAAGTCCGCGAGACCCCGGTAGCAGTGGGCGACCGCATGGGTGGCGTCCTTCCAGGGCCGGCGGCGCCAGACAAGCGCCGTCATCAAAATTGCCCACACCGCGCCCGCCAGGAAGAACAACGTGTACCAGAGGCTTTCGGTCAGCGTCGGGGCCGGCAGCTCGGCGGCCACGACGAAGCCGGCCGACAGCAGCGTGCCCACGATGGCGGCGGCGGGGCCCAGCACGCGCAGCAGTCCGCCGAAGGTGCAGCACACAAATGTCAGCGGCAACAGCAACCAGACATGTGAGGCGCTGGCGCTGGCCAGCAGGCAGTACAGGGCGCCGATCAGGCCCAGCGCCAGCATTGACCCGGCGCGCTTGCGCAGCGGACCGCCGGGGTCGCCGAAGCAGGCCCAGAACGCGGCGATGGCGGTCCAGCCCAGGCGCGGTTCGTGCACCAGCACGGCAAGGATAACGGGGGCCGCGCTGATGGCGGCGGCTTGCAGGGCATCGAGCCACAGCACATTGCGCAGGGAGGCGCGCCAACGGGTAAGCAGACTAGTCACGCGGATGAAATGCAGCGGAAAAATTGGCTGGGCGGCCGGAAAGATGGCAACCCTACCATGTCGACAAGACAAGGGCGGGAGATTGCACCACGCGGCGGAGACCTGCGGCACAACGGCCGGACGAAGCGGCACCCGAGCCGCCCGGAAACCCGCGCCAAACATGAATTTGCGCACCTTAACACCGTTGGTTACATGTGTGTGACTTTATGGCGTGGAGAGCGCAGAATGCGTCAATATCGTGTCCCGATCTGCGCCCGGACAGCGCAGGCAACCTGTCGGGACGCATCTGGAGCAAGCCGATGATCAATACCGAGTCTTGCCAACAACCCGTGGTCAGCGATGCGGAAATTACCGCCATGGTCACCGGACGCGACGGGCTGCGCGTGCTGTTGCAGCCGCAAGTCGACCTGCTGACAGGTCGCATCGTTTCTGCCGAAGCGCTGGTGCGCTGGCAGCACCCGCAGTTGGGCATCGTCATGCCTGCCGACTTCATCCCCGCGGTGAACCGGCTGGGGCTGGACGGCACGCTGTTTGAACGCGTGTGCGTGCGGGTCATCGACGCGCTGCAGACGCTGCGCCGCGTCGGCGTGGCCGTGCCGCTGGCGATCAACGCGCCCGCCACGACACTGTCCGAACTGCGCTGCGTGGATTTCCTGCTTGACCGCGTACGCGCCGCGGAACTGCCCCCGTCGCTGGTGCGCGTCGAACTGACCGAAGACCAGCCCATCCACGACCTGGATGTGCTGCGCGCGTCGCTGCTACGACTGGAAGAGGCGGGCTGCGAGGTCAGTCTGGACGACTTCGGCACCGGCCATGCGTCACTGAAACTGCTGTCCGCGCTTCCCCTGTCCGAAGTGAAGATCGACCAGTATTTCGTCACGCGCATGCGGCGCAGCGCCGTTGCCTTCGAGGTTCTGCGCACGGCTGCGGAACTGGCGACCCGCCTGGGCTGGCGCGTGGTCGCGGAAGGCGTGGAGAACGTGGCCGACATACCCGCTCTGCGTGCGGCCGGATGCCGCTATGGGCAGGGGTTCTCATTGGGCCGTCCCATGCCGCTGGACGAATTGATTCTGCGCCTGCGCACGCAGCGGGACGGCGGCGAGCCGCTGGCGGCGCCCGCCGCCTATGCGTCGTCTTGGCTGGATGCGTTCGACGGTCCCAGCCAGGAAGCGGAACCGGGCCGCCCGGTTGTGCACTCCACCTTGCTGTAGCGCCTGTGCAAGGGTAGTTTTTACCGATCGGCGCGGGAATTCCGCCCGCTGCCTCCGTCCCCGGAAACCGCCATCCCCGCTTCCCGCCAGCGCACCGGGTTGGGCACGGCGGTTGCTCAAGGATAAGTGCGGAATATCTCCGCTTCTATTCAGGAGACGTGTAATGGCCAACCAGAACCAACCCGACCAGCAGAAGCAACCGCAAAAGCAACAGTCCCAGGAAAATCCCCGGGACCGCAACCAGCCGGGTCAGCAGCCCGGTCAAGCTGGCCAGCAAATGGAAAAAGACCGTAATCAGCAAGGTCAGACTTCCGGTCAGCAAAACAAGAATCAGCGCTAAAGGCGTTGGCTACGCAAGCCGTGTGACCAGCGCGCGGCTGTTTGCGTAGTACTTGACGGCCCCGGCCGCGTCCCCCTCCGTGACGCGTCCGGGGCCGAATTGCATTTGGAAGCTGTTGACCGCCGCCCTAGGCAGACAGGCAGAGTACGGCTGGCCCGTCGCGAAGCAGCTCCATCATCGGCAGCAGCCCGTCGGCGCCAGCGCGCACACGGCGTCCTGTCAGGGCGTCGTGCAGTGACAGGCCGGGGATGCAGTCGGGCAGGCGCAGCGCCGTGTCGCCCCAGAATCCTCGCGCCCCGGCGGCATCGCCCCGCGCGTATCCGGCCAACTGCAGCGCGCACGTCCGCGCGCCGACGATGAGGGCGGTCTGGCCGCCGTGCTGGCGCACATAAGCCAGCACGTGACCGGCTTGCGGGCCCTGCGCCGAAACAGCCTGGAAGCTGCCGCCCGCAAAAGGCTCGGGTGCTCGCTGGCGAGCCATCAGCAGCCGGTGGATCAACGCCTGCTTGACCGCACCCGTGCGCCAGGCCGATTCGGACAGGTCCATCGCTACGTCGTGCGAACCATCCGCGAGCAGCTTGGCGCGCAGGGCGTAATCGACCGGTCGGCGATTGTCGGGGTCGACAAGACTGAAATCCCACAGATCCGTGCCCTGATAAAGATCCGGCACGCCCGGCAACGTATTGCGCAGCAGCGTCTGCGTGAAACTGTTGACCATCCCGGCTGGCGCAATGTCGAGCGCAAAGGCGGCAATGCTGGCCAGCACGCGGCGGCCTTCGGGATCACCGCCCAGCCATGCGAGGCATTCTTTCGCGGCGGCTTCGTAGGTGGGATCCTGATCGGTCCAGCTCGTGTGCAGCTTGGCCTCGCGCAGGGCCTTTTCCTGCCATTGGCCGATCCGGTCCAGCCATTGCTGCAGGGCGTCGGGCGCCCAGTCGGCCGGGTCCGCACGCCATTCGCAGGGCCAGGCGCCGATCAGCGTCTGGATGAGCATGTAGCGGTCTGCGCGGCTGATGCCCCCGGGCAATGCGTCTATCCAGCCGCGCGCCGCTTCCTGCCAGCGTTCGGGCATTTCGGTCAGGACGGCGAGCCGCATCCGCGTATCTTCGCCGCGCTTGTGGTCGTGCGTGGCGGTGGCCAGCATGGCGCGGGGATGCGTCCGCGCGCGGGCGACGCTGGCGGCGAAGAAGCTCTCGGCAGACAGGCTGAAGCAGGCCGGCGACGCGCCAACCTCGTTGCGCGACAGCAGCGGGCCGTATCGGTAGAAGAGGGTGTCTTCCAGCGCCTTGGCGGCCAGCGGCGGCGTCAATTGCTGGAAGCGGCGCAGGGCGGTGGGGTGATCCGTTTCGCCGTTCAACCACTGCGCAAGCTGCGCCAGCAGCGTCGTGTCGGCGGAGCCTTCGCGGGCCGCCATCGCCGTCGCCGCGCCCTGGACCGCGATCTCGCGCTGCTGCGCGTCCGCCGGATTGCGGCCCTCGTCCTCCGCATAGGTGCGGTAGACGGGGAAGGCGGCCAGCAGGGCGCTCAGCGCGCGGTCGATCGCCGTGGCGGTCCAGTCGCGCGTGCGCAGGTCGCGGGCGGCGATCTGTTCCAGGCAGCGCACCAGCGCCTGCCTTTCCGCCGGGAAATGGCGGGCAAGCATGCGCACCCGCGCTGCGCGCAACTGTTCAGCGGGGTCGCGCTCATCGCCGGTCAGCGTTTGCCAGAACTCCCGCAGCGGCGCTTCGGCCTGCGGGTCGTGCAGCACCGCGCTCACCTGATCCATGAAGTCGTAGCCGGTGGTGCCGTCCGTCAGCCAGCGCGGGTCCAGCGCCTCGTCATGCGCCAGGATCTTTTCGATCACAAGGTAGGGCTGCTCCTGGCGCAGCGCCGCGGGGCGGTTGGCGTTGGCCTGTTCAAGCCGCGCCGACAGCCGGCGCAGATACCCGCCCGGCGACGCCAGTCCATCGATATGGTCGATGCGCAGGCCGTCGAGCACACCTTGCGCGTATAGCCGCAGGACCAGCGCGTGCACGGCGTCGAACACGGCTTCGTCCTCGACGCGCACGCCGACCAGTTCGCTGATCTCAAAGAAGCGCCGCCAGTTGATCTGGTCCGGCGCCGTGCGCCACCACGCAAGACGGTAGTGCTGGCGTTCCAGCAGTTCATGCAGGCGCTGACGCCCGCCGGCCTGAGCCGGGTCGTGCTCGCGCAGCCAGGCCTGGCGCTCCGCGCCACGCGGCACCGACGATGGCGTCAGCGGGAAGCGCTGTCCATGCACGTCCAGCTCGGGGGCGGACGCGCCGGTGTCCCATTGCGGCGTGATGGCGCCGTGCTCCAGCGCCGCGCCGTACGGGTCGCCCAGCACCGGCAGCAGCACCTTGTTGCGCAGTGCCGGCGCGGGCGGGTTCCATTCGATATCGAAGTAGCCCGAGAACGCGCTTGCCGGTCCATTGGCCAGCACGTCGCGCCACCACGCGTTCGCGGGATTCGCCGCCATGTGGTTGGGCACGATGTCCGCGATCAGGCCCAGGCCGCGTGCGCGGGCGGCGCTGGCCAGGCGGAGCAGGGCGGGCTCGCCGCCCAGTTCCGGACTGACGACGGCATGGTCGATGACGTCGTAGCCGTGGGTGGAGCCCTCGCGCGCGCGCGTGATGGGCGACAGATACAGATGGCTGACGCCCAGGTCTGCGTAATAGTCCACCTGCGCGCACGCGTCATCGAGCGTGAATCCTGCATGCAGTTGCAGGCGGGCGGTGGCTAGCGGTGTGCTCAAGATTGTCTCCTTCCGGCGCGCGCGGCATCCAGGCGGGTTTGCGCGGCGGGGTCTGCAAAGGTCGCGCGGATGCTCAAGGGCAAACGCTGGCGCCAGTTGGGATGGGTATCGATGGTGCCGGGCAGGTTCGGCTGATCCAGCACGCCGGCGATGTCTTCCATCGGCACCAGCAGCAGCGGGCAGGGGCTGGACGACACGAAGCGCAACAGCTCTGGGACCGGCGCCTCGTCGGGCGGTGCTTCGACATCGAGGTCCAGGGCGCGGCAGAGCATCTCCCGGTCCTGCGCGCGGGCGGCGCGCAGGCTGGCCTCGTCGTCGTCGGCGCCCAGCAGATCGAGTTTGACGCGCCAGTCGATGTCGCGCGCTTCCCACCAGCCGAGCAGAGTCGGCAGGTCGTGGGTGGTGGTCATGGCGGCGGCGTTCTCGGGCCATTCGGCGGGCGGCGTGAATCCGGCAGGCGATTCGGCGTCCACTTCGTCTGGGCCTACGTCTTCTGCACCCGCAGCATGGGAGCGCGGCGCCTTCGCAACTTCGGCCCCCGCTTCCGGCTGCGCTTGCGGCGCCTGGCGCATGAACCAGAGCACGTTCATGCCAAGCACGCCGTTGTCCTTCAACCGGTCGTCGAACCCTTCTGGCACCGTGCCCAGGTTCTCGCCGATGGCGCAGGCGCGGTGGCGCCACGCCTCCAGCGCAATCAGCGCCAGTATCTCGTCCAGCGGGTAGCGCAGATAGGCGCCGTCGGCGGGCGACGCGCCTTCCGGCACCAGCCACAGCCGCGCCATGCCCAGGATGTGATCGATGCGCACGCCGCCCGTGTGGGCCAGCACTGCGCGCAGCATCTCGATGAATGCGGCGTAGCCGTTCGCGTGCAGCGCGCGCGGCGAAAACGCGGTCAGGCCCCAGCCCTGTCCAAGCGGGTTGTAGATGTCAGGGGGCGCGCCGACCGACATGCCGCGCATCAGGTCGGGCTGCCGGCTCCATGCGTGGCTGCCGTCCGGACTGGCGCCCACTGCCAGGTCGGCGAGCAGGCCGAGACGCATGCCGGCCTCGCGGCCGGCCGCGTGTGCCGCGGCCAGGTTTTCTGCTGCGAGCCACTGCGCGAACTGATGAAAATCCACTTCAAGCGGATGGTCCTGCGCAAAACGCCTGACCTGTGAAGAGGCCGGATCGCGCAAGGCGGCCGGCCATTTCTGCCACGGCGGGATGGTGCCGTCCGGCGCGCGCTGCGCGGCATGCAGTGCTTCGAAGGTCGCGTGATCGCGCAGCGCCTGGCCGCGGTCTTCGCAGAACTGCGCGTAGCGCGCCCGCTGGCTGACGGCGCCGCTGCGCCCAAACTCCGCATGCAGCGCGCGCAGCACCCGCAACCGGATCGCTGCGGCTGCCGGCCAATCGATGAGATCCAGCCCATCCAACGCGGTGAGTTCGGCCGGTTCCACACCGGACAGCGCGCGCATCATCGCGTCCTGCCCGAGCACCGAGGCGGGCGCCGCGTACAGCACGTTCAGGAAGAGGCGGTTGGACGGCGAATACGGGCTGGAGCGCTCGGGTTGTGCCGTATACATCGCGTGGACGGGGCTGATGGCCAGCATGTCGGCGCCTTGCTCCGCGGCGGCCACCGCCAGTTCGCGCAGCGCGCCGAAATCGCCGAAGCCGTGCGTGCGCGGCACGGCGGCATGGGCATCCTGGCGCAGGCTGTAGACCTGCGCGGCCAGACCCCAGCAGCGCGGGCTGGCCGCGCCGGTCAGGTCGGCCAGGCTGGGCGCCTTTTGCGGGGCAACCGCCAGCGTCGCCTCGGCGGATGTCAGCAGCAGCCGGTGGTAGCCGGGCTCGTCAGGCGCAACCAGGCAGGGCACGCCGTCCGCGCCCGCCTGTAGGTGGCCGTCCAGGATGCGGCCAGACTCGCACAGGATGCGATACGGACCGCGCGCCGTCTTGGGCAATGCGGTGCGGGCGTTGCAGCGCGTCACCACCATGGGCGGCAGGGCGTCCGCGGCCTGCTCCGCCAGCCGGCGGCGGCTGTCCTCGATGTCGCGCGCCGTGGCGGCCGGCAGGTCCATGGCGGCCAGCAGCGCACGCAACGTATCGGGCGACACCTGTTGCGGCCGCTGCCGAGCATCCGACCAGTGTTCCGCGATGCCGGCGTCATGGGCCAATGCGGATAAGCCGTCCGGCTCGGCCTTGGCGCGCTTCATGCTGGCTCCTCCAGCAGCCACACTGTGCAGTCCGGGCACAGCTCGCCTTGTGAGAGGCGGTCGCGCCCGCCGGCGGGTGATTCGAAGAGCAACGTCGTGAACACATCCGGGCCGGGCATGAGCGATTCCGGGACGGTCTGAGGCATGGGACCCAGGTTGGTGTAGACCGTCAGGCGGGCGCCGTCGGCCAGTTCCCAACGCGCGAACACGCTGCGATCGCCCACCGCCGCGGCCCCCAGGCTGACCGCACCCGCCAGGCGTGGCGCAATCGACCGCGCCCGCAGTTGCAGTAGCGCGGAATAGTCGCGCATCCACTCGGCCGAATCCGGCTCGTCCTGCCAGGGCGAACTGGCGTGGTAGGTGGATTCGTCGTTCGGGTCGGGCAGCTGCGCGGTGGGCGAGTCGCCCGCAAACTCCGGAAAGGCCGAGAACTCGCGCTGTCGGCCGTCTCGCACGGCCTGCGCCAGTTCCGCGTCGGTATGGCTCGTGAAGTACAGGAACGGCGCGCGCGATCCCCGTTCCTCGCCCATGAAGATCAAGGGGATTTGCGGCGCCAGCAGTTGCAGCGCTACGGCCGCCCGCAGCCGCTGGGTGTTGTCGACCAGGGCGGTCAGCCGTTCGCCGCGTGCGCGGTTACCGGTCTGGTCATGGTTTTGCAGGAACAGCACGAAGGCGGTGGGCGACAGGTCCGCGCTGCGCTCGCCCCGTGGCTGGCCGCCGCGATAGGGCGACGGCTGGCCTTGGTACACCCAGCCCTCGGCCAGGCAGCGGGCCAGCGCCTGCGCGGGCGCCTCGGCGTAGTCGGCGTAATAGCCGCGCGATTCGCCGGTCAGCAGATGGTGCAGCACATGGTGCGCATCGTCGTTCCATTGCGCCTCGAAGTCGCCGCGCAGCAGGCTGGCGCGGTTGTCGTCGTTTTCAACGACCAGATGCACGTTGCGCTCGGCCGATACGCCATCGCGCACGAAGCGGGCCAGCTCGTGCAGCCACTCGTGTCCGGCGATGGCGTGGACGGCGTCCAGACGCAGGCCGTCGAAGCGGTATTCGGTCAGCCAGTACAGCGCGTTCTCCTTGAAGTACGTGCTGACGGCTTCCTGGCGGAAGTCGATGGCGGCGCCCCACGGCGTGTCGATGTCGGTTCGGAAGAAGGGCGCGGCGTAGCCGGACAGATAATTGCCGTCCGGCCCGAAGTGGTTGTAGACCACGTCCAGCATCACGCCCATGCCGTGGCCATGCGCTGCGTCGATGAGCTGTTTCAGGTCGTCCGGCGAGCCGTATGCGGTGTCGGGCGCATACGGCAGCACGCCGTCGTAGCCCCAGTTCCGTTCGCCGGGAAAATCGGCGATGGGCATGAGTTCCAGCATGGTGATGCCCATGGCCGCCAGTTCAGGCAACCGCGCGATCAGGCCTGCGTAGCCGCCGGCCAGACCCGCGTGGACCTCGTAGATGACCGTTTCTTCCCACGGCCTGCCAGTCCACTCCGGATGGCGCCAGCGGTAGGCGCCAGGCTCCACGACGATGCTGTCGCCATGCACGTCGCCGTCCTGAAGGCGGGAGGCGGGATCGGGCATGACGGTGTTCTCGTCCAGCCGATAGTGGTAGCGCGTGCCCGGCGCGCAGTCCACGTCGGCCTGCGCGTAGCCGTCCGGGCCGGGGCGCATCGGAATGGGCGGATGGCCCTCGACCTCCAACGCGAGACCGGGCGGGGCGCTGGGCGCCCACAGCCGGAAGCGCGTGACGCCGCTTTCCAGCGGAATCGCGCCATAGGAATACGAATGCGTCATGGCGCTTCTCCGGGTTCCGCACGCTGGGCCAGCAGGACCAGGCTATGCGGGGCCACCGTCACGGTCGGCTCGTCCCACGGCGCGGGCCCGGCGGGCTTGTCCGAATCCAGCTCCAGCGACCAGGCGATCGCGGGCTCCGGCAGCGTGAAGGTGACCGCTTCGTGGGTAGGGTTCATCAGCAACAGCGTCACGTCGGCGCCGCCTTCGGGGCGCTGCGCGGCGCGCCGCAAGCCCATCACGCGTTCCTGCTCCGCTTCCCAGGCCGGACCGTCCAGCTGCGCGCCGGAAGCGTCGAACCAGGAAATCGCGGGGATGCCCGGCAGGATCTCTTGGCCGGCATCGCCGTAGCGGGCGCTGCGCACGCTGGGATGCGCGCGGCGCAGCGCGGTCAGGCGGCCGACATAGCGGCTGAGCGCGCGGCCGGCGTCGCTCTGCGCCTGCGTCCAGTCCAGCCACGAAATCGGGTTGTCCTGGCAGTAGGCGTTGTTGTTGCCTTCCTGGCTGTTGCCGAATTCGTCGCCGGCCAGCAGCATCGGCGTGCCGTCGGACAGCATGGCCGATCCCAGCAGCGCGCGCTGCACGCGGCCGCGCGTCTCCAGGATCTGCGGATCGTCGGTGGGCCCTTCGGCGCCCCAGTTGTGGCTGAAGTTCTCGGAATGGCCGTCGTTGCCGTCCTCGCCGTTGGCCTCGTTATGGCGGCCGTCGTAGCTGACGATGTCTGCCAGCGTGAAGCCGTCGTGCGAGGCCACGTAGTTGACGGTCGACCAGGGGCGGCGATGGCGGCGATCGAAGATGTCGCGCGACCCGCACAGCCGGGCCGCCATATCGCCGCGCATGCCCTCGTCACCGCGCCAGAAGCGGCGGGTGGTGTCGCGGAACTTGTCGTTCCACTCCGCGAACCCGGGCGGATGGTTGCCCAGCTGGTAGCCATCCGGGCCGATGTCCCACGGCTCGGAAATGAGCTTGAGCTTGGAGAGGACCGGGTCCTGCAGGATGACGTCAAAGAATCCCGAACCGGGGTCGTAGCCGTTGCCCTCGCGACCCAGCGTCACGCCCAGGTCGAAGCGGAAGCCGTCCACGCCGTAGGACGTGGCCCAATAGCGCAGCGAGTCGGTCACCATCTGCAGCACGCGAGGGTGCGACATGTTGACCGTGTTGCCGCAGCCGGTGTCGTTGATGTAGTAGCGCTCTTCGCCCGGCATCAGGCGGTAATAACTGGCGTTGTCCAGGCCGCGCCAGGACAAGGTCGGCCCCATCTCGTTGCCTTCGCAGGTGTGGTTGTAGACCACGTCCAGGATGACCTCGATGCCCGCCGCGTGCAGGCGGCGGATGGCGAGCCGCAGCTCGTTGGGGTGCTGCATCAGGTAGCCGGGCTCGGGCGCAAAGTACGACAGGGTGCTGTAGCCCCAGTAATTGCGCAGGCCGCGCTCGGTCAGGAAGTGGTCCTGCAGGAAGGCATAGACGGGCAGCAGCTCCACCGCCGTCACGCCGAGCCGTTGCAGGTGTTCGATGAAATGCGGATCGGCCAGGGCGGCGCAGGTGCCGCGCAGCGGCTGGCGCAGGTCTTCGCGCTGCATCGAGGCCCCGCGCACGTGGACCTCGTAGATGGTGGTGTCGTTCCACGAGGTGCACGGCGCCTTGCTGTTGCCCCAGTTGAACGGGACTTCATCGGCCACGATGGCCTTGGGCATGGCGGGCGCACTGTCGCGGCGGTCAAAGCTCATGTCCGCCCGCGAATGATTCATGCGGTAGCCGAACAGGGCGGGGCTCCAGTGCAGCGGCCCGCTCAACTGGCGCGCGTACGGGTCCAGCAGCAGCTTGTGGGGATTGAAGCGGTGCCCGTTCTGCGGATCGTACGGGCCGTGGGCCCGGTAGCCATACAGCAGGCCGGGCTGCGCATCCGGCAGGTAGCCATGCCAGATTTCGTCCGTGCATTCGGGCAGGTCGAAGCGCCGCAATTCCTTGCGGCCCTTGGGGTCGAAGATGCACAGCTCGATGCGGGTGGCGTGCGCGGAGAACACGGCGAAGTTCACGCCGAGGCCGTCGCTGGTGGCGCCCAGCGGTGTCGGCTGGCCGCCGGTGATACGGGTCAGTTGGGACGGATCCATGGATTCAGCCTTCGTGCATCAGGAAGAGGGTCGAGAGAGGCGGCAGGGTGAGCGACAGGGCCTGCGGCTGCCCATGGGCAGCCATGTCGCCGGTGTGAGCCCCGCCCTGGTTGCCCTGGCCGGACCCGCCGTAGTGGGACGCATCGGTGTTCAGCCGTTCGGCCCAGCGGCCGGCGCGCGGAACGCCAATGCGGTAATCGTGCCGGGTGACCGGCGTGAAGTTCGACACCACCAGCATCTGCTGCTGGCCGTCGGTGCGCAGGAAGGCGACGACGCTGTTGTCCTGATCGTCCAGGATCGTCCACGCGAAACCTGACGGGTCCGCATCCCGCGCGTGCAGCGCCGGCACGTCGCGATACAGCCGGTTCAGGTCGGCCACCAGGCGCTGAATGCCCAGGTGGCCTGCGTGATCCAGCAGGTTCCAGTTCAGCGTGGCGTCGTGGTTCCATTCGGCGGGCTGGGCCAGTTCGCCGCCCATGAACAGCAGCTTCTTGCCGGGGTGCGCCCACATGAAGCCGTAGTACGCGCGCAGATTGGCCAGCCGGGTCTGCATGTCGCCGGGCATCTTGCCCAGCAGCGAACCCTTGCCGTGCACCACTTCGTCATGCGACAGCGGCAGGATGAAGCGCTCGCTGAAGGCATACACCATGCCGAACGTGATGTCGTGGTGGTGGTAGCGGCGATGGATGGGATCCTGCGACAGATAGCGCAGCGTGTCGTGCATCCAGCCCATGTTCCATTTGTAGTGAAACCCCAGGCCGCCTTCCGACACGGGCGCGGTCACGCCCGGCCACGCGGTCGATTCCTCGGCCACCATGATCGCGTCCGGCACCTCGGCGCGCACCGTGTCGTTCAACTCCTGCAGGAATTGGACGGCTTCCAGGTTTTCGCGGCCGCCATAGCGGTTGGGGATCCATTCACCAGGCTGACGGCTGTAGTCGCGGTAGAGCATCGACGCCACGGCGTCCACCCGCAGCCCGTCGATATGAAAACGCCGCAGCCAATGCATCGCGCTGGCGATCATGAAGGCCTTCACCTCGTTGCGGCCCAGGTTGTAGACCATGGTGTGCCAGTCGGGGTGATAGCCTTCGCGCGGGTCCTCGTATTCATAGAGCGAGGTGCCGTCGAAGGCGGCCAGCCCGTGCGCATCGTCCGGGAAGTGGGCGGGCACCCAATCCAGAATCACGCCGATGCCTGCCGCGTGGCAGCGGTCGATGAAACGCGCGAAGGCCTCGGGCGGGCCGTAGCGCGCGGTCGGCGCAAACATGCCCAGGGGCTGATAGCCCCACGAGCCGCCGAACGGATGCTCCATGATCGGCATCAGTTCAAGATGCGTGAACCCCATGGCGCGGGCGTAGCCGGGCAGCTTGTCGGCCATCTGGTCCCAGCCGCAGACGCCAGACTCGCAGCCTGCCCAGGACCCGGCGTGGACTTCGTAAATGGAGATGGGGGCATCGGGCGACTGACGCGCGCCGCGTCCCTGCATCCAGTCTTCATCGGACCAAGTGTAGGGCGCGGGGTCGTCCACGATCGAAGCCGTGGCCGGCGCCATCTCGCTGCGCCGCGCCATCGGATCGGCCTTCATGAACTGGTTGCCGTTGCGGTCGGTGATCGCGAACTTGTAGCGTTCGCCAGGCCGCACGCCCGGAATGAAGATCTCCCAGACGCCTGCCGCATGGCGCAGCCGCATGCCATGGCGGCGGGCGTCCCAGCCGTTGAAGTCGCCCGCCACGGCGACGCGTCGGGCGTTGGGCGCCCAGACCGCGCAGCGCAGGCCGCTGACGCCGTCGACTTCGACCAGATGCGCGCCCAGCGCCTCGCCGGCCTCGCGCCAGGCGCCTTGCGCCAGCCGTTGCAGCGTGGTGTCGTCGAGCAGCGCGCCGAAGGCGTACGGGTCCGCGGTGATCTGCTCGGCCGCCGGCCATTGGATCGCCAGGCGGTACGACGACCCGTCACCCGCCTGCGCGTAGGGCACGCGGCCGATGAACAGACCTTGCGCCTGCTCCGTCAATGCCGTGCGTTCGCCGTCCGGATCCAGGACCGCCACCTTTGAGGCGCCGGGCACGAAGACGCGCAGCCAGCCGTTCTGCGGGCCCAGCACGCCGAACGGATTGTCATGCAGCCCGTGGGCCAGCGCGGTGAGTTCCTGCGGGTTGATATGACCCTCCGCCACATCGGCGGAGGGCGAAGAGGTTTGAGCTCCGCTCATGGCGTTTTTCCTTCAGCGTCGATGGCGGCGGAAAGCAGGACGCTGCGCGCCAGTTCGGTCAGGGCGCACAGCGGAATCGAGATCCAGTCCGGACGGTGGGCGGCTTCGTAGCTGACTTCGTAGGCGGCCTTTTCAAGCTGCGCCAGCGTCAGCAGCGTGTTCTCGCGGTCCGCGCCGTCGGCCAGGTCTCCACCGCGCGCGCCGCGGTAACCCTGCAGGAAGGCGGCGCACGCCTGCTGCCGGAACCGCGACAAAAGTGCGTCGCGTTGTTCGGCCGGCGCAACGGTCGGCGCCGGCACCTCGTCCGCGCCCGCGTTGGCGTCCAGATGCGCGCCGCCGATGAGGTCGGTGCGCGCAATGGATGCCGCCGCGTAGTCGAACGAGCGCAGCATGCCGGCCACGTCCTTGTACGGCGAGGCCAGCGCGCGCCGCGCCTCCAGGCTGCTGATCGGTTCGCCCTCGAAGTCGATGAGGTACGCGTCCGTCTGCGCGACCAGCACCTGGCCCAGGTGGAAGTCGCCATGGATGCGCAGCCAGGGCGACCCGGCTTCGGCCTGCGCCATGGCGGACACCCGCTCGGCCAGGCGCGCGTGATGCTCGAAGAACCATTCGGCGCAGGCGCGCGACGGCTCTTCCAGCTTGTCCAGCGCGGTCCGCAGGTTCTTTTCGGCGCGGTCCAGCAGCGCGCGCACCTGTTCGGCCCGGGCCTCGGCGTCGGCTTCGCTGGCCGGGCGCGACAGGAAGCCGGCGTCATCGGTGGGCGCCGCCAGCACCGTGTGCATCTGGCCCAGGCGCTCGCCGATGGTTGCGGCCATCACCGCGTAGCCCTGCAGCGTTTCCTCGTACTCCTCGGGCGACGTCCCCACCAGCAGCGCGTTGGCCAGCGTGCGCTTCAGGAAGTCCAGCGTCCAGCTCCAGGCATCGCCCTCGTTGGGCACGTAGCCGTGCGCCACCGCCAAGGTATGCACGATCCCGTCGGCGTCCATGCGCTGCACTTCGCCCAGCAGCGGCGGAATGTTGCCGTAGCCCGCGCGGGTCAGGTAGCGCGTCATTTCCGATTCCGGAGACAGGCCCGGCTGCACGCTGCGGATGATCTTCAGGATGACTTGGTTGCCGACGATGACCGAGCTGTTGGACTGTTCGCCCGACAACCAATGCATGTCCACGTCGCCATCGAAGTCCATGTCTTTCAGGCCGGCCTCGGGCAGGAAGCGGATCACGCCCGGCTTGTCGCCCGGCTTGCCGCCGCTGCGTCCGTCCAGCTCCGCACCGGCCTGCATGGCCTTGAGCGTGCTGCGCACGAACCCCGGCTGCAGGAAGGCGTCGGCCAGCACACCGACCTCGGCGCCGCGGCGCACGCGGGCAATCGCGTACTGGATGACGGCGGTTTCGTCCCAGACCAGCACGAAGGGCGCCTGCGCACGGATACCCTTGGCGCCGTCCTCGGGCTCGATCTCGGCCCAGTAGTATTCGCCGTCCGCCGATTCGAACGGGGTGGCGTAGGCCAGGCGCGCACGAGAGGGCGGTTCGGAGCCGGGAAACCAGCGCTGGCGCGCCAGATACTGCGGCAGGATTTCACGTTCCAGCGTGGCGCGCGACGCATCGGTCAGCGCCGCGCCACCGCGCGTCTTGAGCACCAGCGTGATCAGTTCGGGCATCTGTTCGGGCGCCGTCGCATGCCATCCGGGCGGCGCGGCGTCCTGGCTGAGGTCCATCCAGTAAAAGCCGTAGGGCGGCAACGTCAGCAGGTAAGGCAGTTCACCGATGGCGGGGAAGGGCGTGCCGCCCAGCATCTCCACCGGCACCCGGCCATTGAACTCCTGCATGTGAAGCTCGACCGGCTGCGCCGCGTTCGACAGGTTGGCGACGCACAGGATCGTGGTGTCTTCCCATTGCCGCAGGTAGGCCAGGATCTTGCGGTTGCCGGCAAAGATGAAACGCAGCGTGCCGCGCCCGAAGGCATGGCTTTGGCCGCGTTGCGCCAGCAGGCGGCGCGTCCAGTTCAGCAGTGAATGCGGGTCGCGCTGCTGCGCCTCGACGTTGACGGCCTCGTAACCGTACAAGGGGCCCATCAACACCGGCAGCGGCAGGCGCTCCGGATCGGCGCGAGAGAAACCGCCATTGCGGTCCGGCGACCATTGCATCGGCGTGCGTACACCATCGCGGTCGCCCAGATGCACGTTGTCGCCCATGCCCAGTTCGTCGCCGTAATACAGCACCGGCGTGCCGGGCATCGACAGCAGCAGGCTGTTCATCAGTTCGACGCGGCGGCGGTCACGCTCGAGCAGCGGCGCCAGGCGGCGGCGGATGCCCAGGTTGATCCGGGCGCGCGGCTCCGCGGCATAGACATTCCACAGGTAATCGCGTTCGCGGCTGGTCACCATTTCCAGCGTCAACTCGTCGTGGTTGCGCAGGAAGATGGCCCATTGGCAGGTGGGCGGAATGTCGGGCGTCTGGCGGATGATGTCGGTGATCGGAAAGCGGTCTTCCTGCGCGATCGCCATGTACATCCGCGGCATCAGCGGAAAGTGGAAGGACATGTGGCATTCGTCGCCCGCGCCGAAATACTCCTGCGCGTCTTCGGGCCACTGGTTGGCTTCGGCCAGCAGCAGGCGGCCCGGATACTCGGCCTCGATCACCGCGCGGATCTGCTTGAGCACGTCGTGCGTCTCGGGCAGGTTCTCGTTGTTGGTGCCTTCGCGCTCGACCAGGTAGGGCACCGCGTCCAGGCGCAAACCATCCACGCCCATGTCCAGCCAATAGCGCATGACGGACAGCACTTCCTTGAGCACCTGCGGGTTGTCGTAGTTCAGGTCGGGCTGATGCGAATAGAAGCGGTGCCAGAAATAGGCGTTGGCCACCGGGTCCCAGGTCCAGTTCGACTTTTCGGTGTCGCAGAAGATGATGCGCGTGCCGGCATAAGCCTTGTCGTTGTCGGACCACACATAGAAATTGCGCGCCGCCGAACCGGGCTTGGCCGCGCGCGCCCGTTGAAACCACGGGTGCTGGTCCGACGTATGGTTGACCACGAGCTCGGTGATGATGCGCAGGCCGCGCGCGTGCGCGGCCCGGATCAGCTTGCGCACGTCGGCAATGGTGCCGTAGTCCGGATGCACGCCGCGGTAGTCGGCGATGTCGTAGCCGTCGTCGCGGCGCGGCGAGGGGTAGAAGGGCAACAGCCAGATGGTGTTGACCCCCAGGCTGGCGATGTAGTCCAGCTTGGAGATCAGGCCTGGCAGGTCGCCGACGCCGTCGCCGTTCGAGTCAAAAAAGGATTTGACGTGCAACTGGTAGATGACGGCGTCCTTGTACCAGAGGGGATCGTCCTGAATGGGTTGGGATTTACTCATCATGGCGTTGGGCGCGGGCTTCATCCGTGCAGCGAAAGCCGCCACACGCGATAAGGTTGGTCGGGGGTCAGCGTCAGCGTGCGGTGCTTCTCGTGCCAGGTCTCGCGGGTTTCAGTCAGCAGGTCTTCGGCGGACAGCTGGCCGGCATCGGCCTCGCCGAACAGCCAGAACGGCGCCTCGACCCGCGTCTGCTGCGCCTGGAACGGATCCAGGCTGATGACGGCCAGCACCACGTTGCCGTGGCCCGGCGTGGACTTGTAGAACGCGAGCACACGGTTGTTGGTGCTGGTGGTCAGCGTCAGGCCGCGATGCGTCTGCAACGCCGGATTGGCGCGGCGGATCTGGTTCAGGCGTGTGATTTCGGCGCGGATGTTGCCCGGCGCGTGCCAGTCGCGTTGGCGCAGCTCGTATTTTTCGGAGTCCAGATACTCTTCCTTGCCCGGCAGCGCCGCGCCTTCGCAAAGCTCGAAGCCGCTATAGACGCCCCACAGGCCCGACCCCAGCGCGGCCAGCGCCGAGCGGATCAGAAAGCCTGGGCGTCCCGAGGTCTGCAGGAAGAACGGGTTGATGTCCGGCGTGTTCACAAAGAAATGCGGCCGGAAGAAGTCGGCCGCGGGCGGCGACGAGATCTCCTGCAGATAGGCTTCCAGTTCGGCCCGCTCGTTGCGCCACGTGAAGTAGGTGTACGACTGCGTGAAGCCGATCTTCGCCAGGCGGTACATCATCTTCGGGCGCGTGAAGGCCTCGGACAGAAAGATGACGTCCGGGTGCTTGGCCTGGACCTCGCAGATCAGCCACTGCCAGAACGGCAGCGGCTTGGTGTGGGGATTGTCGACGCGGAAGATGCGAACGCCATGGTTCACCCAGAACAGCACCACGTCGCGCAGCGCGCGCCACAGGCCCAGCTTGCGTCCGCGGCGATTCTGCCCGCCATAGAAGGACACGTTGACAATGTCCTCGTACTTTTTGGGCGGATTCTCGGCGTAGCGCAGCGATCCGTCGGGCCGCCACGAGAACCAGTCCGGATGCTGGGCCAGCCACGGGTGGTCCGGCGAGCATTGGATGGCAAAGTCCAGCGCGATCTCCATGCCGTGCTGCGCGGCGGCATCCACCAGGTTCAGGAACTCCGTGAGCGTACCCAGCGCGGGCTCGATCGCGTCGTGCCCGCCACTTTGCGCGCCGATGGCGTAAGGACTGCCCACGTCGCCGGGCTCGGCGCGCAGGCTGTTGTTGCGCCCCTTGCGGTTGCGATGGCCGATCGGATGGATGGGCGGCATGTACAGCACGTCGAAGCCCATCTCGCGCACGTCGGGCAGCCGCGCGATCACGTCGTCGAAGGTGCCGTGGCGCCCGGGTTCGGCGGCTTGCGATCGCGGAAACAGCTCGTACCAGCTTGAATGGCAAGCCTGGACGCGGTCCACCCAGACCGGGTAGGCAATGGCGGTGACGGCTTCAAACGGATGGTCGTCCAGTTCGTGCATCGCCCGCGCCAGCGCGGGATCGAGCAGCACGGCGACTTGCTCGGCCGTCGGCGGAACGGGGTTGCCCAGGTCGGCGTCCGCAAAGGCGGCCAGCGCCTCGCGCACCGGCTCTGCGTCAGCGCCGGCGGGTGAGCCCGCCTGCGCCCGCGCCAGGGCATCCCGCAGCAGCGCCAGGCCCTCGTGCACTTCCAGGCTCAGGTCGCGGCCGGCCTGGTGCTTGACCTCGATGTCATGCGTGAATGTGTGCCACGCGTCGAACCAGGCGGCGACGACGAATTCATGCGCGCCGATGCGGCGCGGCCGGAAGGCGGCCTCCCAGCGGTCGTTCAGGCCGCGCGTCATGGGCACGGTGTGCCAACGGGCCTCGTCCTTGGCGCGCCAGCGCACTTCAGCGGCCAGCTGATCGTGGCCGTCCATGAAGATGTCGGCCTGCACGACGATGCGCGCGTGCGGAATGGTCTTGACGGGATAGGCCCCGCCATCGACGGCCGGACTGATGTTCTCCAGCGCGACGCGCTGGTTGGCCAGATCATCGGCCCGGGTGCGGTGATGGCGCACGGCGTCGCGCACCGGCTGCGTCGGCTGGAACATCAGCATCGCGCACTCGCCGCCCGCCAGATCGTTGGCCTGATTCTGCAGACCGGTGGGCGGGGTGAACGGCACGAGATCTGCCGGCGGCAGCATAGGCGCCAGCGCGTCCCAGTCCATCGCCGCATCCTGGGTGGCCGAGGGGTTGATCGCCAGCGCCAGCGTGGCGCCGTCGCCCGCGTCGCGCAGCAGCGCCGTGCAACTGCCATCGCGGCCGCCCAGCATGCACAGTGGCCCCTTCAGCCGCGGTCCGGCAAACCAGGCGTTCACCGTTTCCACATCCGGCAGCCGCCGTTCGTCCTCGTCCGTCAGCATCAAGCCATCGCCGGTGACGGCCGCGCTCCAGATGGCGCGTCTGCCGTCCTCCGTTGGGCGCAGCGCACCGGACTGCGGCGGCGCCGCGATGACCTCGCCGATGGCGCGCAGCCGCGCGTCTTCTTCGGCCAGCCATGAAGACTTGAAGTCCCACCACGGCAGCGACGAGAACGCCGCGTCGAACGACGCGTCGCGCAAGGCCGCCAGATCCGCGGGCGACAGACCGGGTGTCCACGCCAGCAGCCGCACGTCGGGATTCTGTGCACGCAGCGCGCCGCCCAACTCACGCCAAGCCTCTGCCGGCAAGCGGTGGGGCGCCTGGAAAACCAGCCCTTTCACGCCGCTACGGGCCCAGCCCAGCAGACGTTCCGTCCACGCGGTCAGAAATCCGGGGGGCAGGGCGCCTTCGGGCAAATGCAGCACCCCCCGCTCTTCCTGCGTCAGCCGCGGATCGCGCGCGGGTTCTTCGTGCAGCGAGCGGTACCAGGCCGGCGCGGCGGTTGCCGCCACGGCATTGCGCGCGCTGCGGTCCAGAATCACATCCACGAACAGCGCCAATCCATGCGCCGACAATTGCGCCGAGGCCTGCGTGTACCACTCGATGATCGGCGTTGCCTGCCCATCCCGCATCGCCGTGTCGGCGTCCTGCGCGGCCAGCGAACCCGGCTGCGGCCCAGTCAGCCAGGGGGCCGGCACCAGCACGGCGTTGAAGCCGCGTTGGGCAAGCCGTTTGCTCAGCGCCTGGACGGCGGCTTCGCCGTCCGGCAGGCCGTTGCGGGCGTGATAAAGACGTATCGGGGCGCGGGACGGCGCGGGGACGGCGGGATGGGACACCGGTGTCGCTCCTTAGATGGCGGCTGGCATGGCGCCACCTGTGCGCGGCTGGCGGCGGTTGACGGCGGAAACGCTGGCCGGCTGCAAGGCAGGGGCGGGCGCCGCATCGCGGTAGTTCGGCTCCACCAGCGACCGGTACAGGCTGGCGTACAGGCTGACGGCGGCGCGCCAGCCGAAGTCGGTGTTCATCGCGTTGCGCTGCATCAGCCGCCACAGAATGCCGTGCGCGCGCAGATCGATCGCGCGCTCGATGGCGGCGCTCATGGCCTGCGGCGAGTCGCCTTCGAAGAGCAGGCCGGTGGCCGATGACATGGCCGACAGCGGCGCGCGCGGGCCCGGGTCCTGGATGGTGTCAGCCATGCCGCCGACGCGCGACCCGATGGGCAGCGTGCCATAGCGCATGGCGTAGAGCGGCGTCAGGCCGAATGGCTCGAAGCGGCTGGCGTGCAGCAAGATGTCGGACCCCGCGTGCAGGCGATGGGCGATGCCCTCGTCGTAGCCGATGTGGGTGCTGCAGCGCCCCGGGTAGCGCCGGGCGATGTCCTGCAACGCTTCTTCAAGCCGATGGTCACCCTGGCCCAGGATTGCAATCTGCAGGTTGGGGTGGCGGTCCAGGGCTTCCGGCAGCGCATGCACGGCGACGTCTGCCATTTTCTGTTCGGTCAGGCGGTTGCCCATGCCCATCAGCGTCGCGCCCGGATCCGGGCGCAAGCCGAATTCGCGCTGCAGCGCGGCCTTGCAGTGGATCTTGTTGGTCAGGTCGCGGACGGAATAGCGATGGCTGCGCAGGTACGGATCACGCGCAGGATTCCACAGCACGTCGTCGATGCCGTTCGGAATCGGCAACAGGTCGTCCGCACGGCTGCGCAACAGCTCGTCCAGGCCGCACCCGAATGCGGGGGTCATGATCTCGCGGGCGTACGTGTGGCTGACCGTCGTCACGCGGTCGGCGTAGCGGATGCCAGCCTTCAGGAAATTGAGCTGGCCCCAGGCCTGCGCCCCGTCATCGTTGCGGGCCCATTCCGGCACCCCGAATTCGTCCGCGTGGGCCATCGGGAACAGGCCCTGGAACGCGAGGTTGTGAATGGTCATCACGCTTTTGACGTCCGGCAGGTCTGCGGCGCGGAGCAGCAGCGGCACCAGACCGGCGTGCCAATCGTGCGCGTGCACCAGTGTGGGGCGCATGACGCCCGGCAGGCCGGCCGCCACGCGCACGGCAGCGTGCGCCAGCGCCGCGTAGCGCAGTCCATTGTCCGGATGTTCCTTGCCGTGCTCGTCGACATACAGGCCGCCGCGGTCATACAGGGCATCGTTTTCCAGAATCAGGTAGTCGATGCCGGACTGCGGGCACTTGCCTTCCAGCAGCGCGGCCGGGCCGCCCGGCAGGTCCTGCAGCGTGGCAACCTGGCGGACTCGGTTCAGCTTGGCTTTTACGCCCCGATACCCGGGCAACATCACGCTCAGGGGCATTCGCGCCTCGATCAGCGCGCGCGCCATCCCCGTTATCGCATCCCCCAGGCCGCCTGTTTTGGCCAGAGGGAAAGCTTCTCCCGCCACGATCAGGATTCTCGTCTTTGCCATGCTTGCTCCAGTTGATAGGCCGGTCGAGACAGTTGCGACTCGATCGCGATTACGCCGAGGCCTCTCCTTACGCAAGCGCTGTGCCCAAACCGTGGCCCGCACTAAAAATTGCGCAATGCAGCAGAAATACCTGTCATCCAAATGATGGACAGGCGGCGCGCGCAACGCTTATCGCCCGAGCGCTTTGTAATTTTTAGCTGCGCACGCCCTCCCAAATTCCCATCGGGGCCAGGAACGGGGGTTGCTGAATGCAGTCGCTTTCAAGGACGACCGCCGGGAGAAATGTATGGAAACAGTGTCGGACTTCGTGTTGAAGCGGCTGTCGCAATGGGGGGTGCGCAAGGTGTACGGTTACCCCGGCGATGGCATCAACGGGCTCATCGGCGCCTTCGGCCGCACCGAGGAGCCGCTGGAATTCATACAGGCCCGTCACGAGGAAAGCGCGGCATTCATGGCCTGCGCGCACGCAAAGTTCACCGGTCAGGTGGGGGTGTGCCTGGCGACGTCGGGGCCGGGCGCCATCCACCTGCTCAATGGTCTGTACGACGCCAAGCTGGATCACCAGCCGGTAGTTGCGCTGGTCGGGCAGCAGGCGCGCAGCGCACTGGGCGGCGACTACCAGCAGGAGGTCGACCTGATCAGCCTGTTCAAGGATGTCGCGCACGACTACGTGCAGATGGCGACGACCGCCGAGCAGGCGCGTCACATGGTGGATCGCGCCATGCGCATCGCCCTGGAGCGCCGCAGCGTCACCTGCGTCATCTTTCCGAACGACGTGCAGGATCTGCCGGCCGTGCCGGTGCCGCCGCGCGAGCACGGCACGGTGCACACGGGCATCGGCATCACATCCCACGCCGCCGTGCCGGGGCCGGACGCGCTGCGCAACGTCGCCGACATCCTGAATCGCGGCGAAAAGGTGGCGATCCTGGTCGGGGCCGGCGCGCTGCAGGCGGGCGAGCAGGTCAGCCAGGTCGCCGAACTGCTGGGCGCGGGCGTGGCCAAGGCGCTGCTCGGCAAGGCCGTGCTGCCGGACAGCCTGCCTTACGTGACGGGCGCCATCGGCCTGCTGGGCACGCAGCCCAGCTGGGACATGATGAACGAGTGCGACACGCTACTGATGGTGGGGACGTCGTTCCCGTATGCGGAATTCCTGCCCCAGGAAGGCCAGGCGCGCGCGGTGCAGATCGACCTCGACGGGCGCAAGCTCAGTCTGCGCTATCCCGTCGAAATCGGCCTGGTGGGTGATAGCCGGCTGACGCTGGAGGCGTTGATTCCGCTGCTAGAACCCAAGAAAGCGCGCCGCTGGCGTGACCGGATAGAAAAGCAGGTGTCCGCCTGGCGCGAGACGGTGCATGCCCGCGCCATGGTCGACGCCAAACCGATCAATCCCCAGCGGCCGTTCCTGGAGCTGTCCAAGCGGCTGCCGCCGCAGACCATCCTGACGTGCGATTCGGGCTCGGCCGCAAACTGGTACGCACGCAACGTCGACATTCAGGCGGGCATGATGGGATCGGTGTCGGGCGGGCTGGCCACGATGGGTTGCGGCGTGCCGTACGCCATCGCGGCGAAGGAGGCCTATCCCGACAGGCCGGTCATCGCGCTGGTGGGCGACGGCGCCATGCAGATGCTGGGCATCAACGAACTGATCACTATCGCCCATCGCTGGAAGGACTGGAGCAACCCCACGCTGGTCGTCATGGTGCTGAACAACGGTGACCTGAACCTGGTGACGTGGGAGCAGCGGGTGATGGGCGGCGATCCGCGTTTTCCGGATTCGCAGTGGCTGCCCAAGTTTTCGTATGCGGAGTATGGCCGGATGCTGGGCCTTGAAGGCATCCGGGTCGACAGCCCCGACGACGTGGGCCCCGCGTGGGACCGCGCCCTGACAGCAGGACGTCCGGTGGTGCTGGAGATGGTGACCGATCCCGAGATGCCGCCGTTGCCCCCGCACATTCCGGCCAAACAGATCGGCGCGTACTTCAAGGCATTGCGCAAGGAAGATGCCGCCTCGGGCGGCGCCGCGCTTCGCGCCACGATCAAGCAATGGTGGGCGGGCTGACACGCCGGCCCGACGATCTTTTCATTTCAGGAGGCACATCATGGCAAATACCGGAGGGACGAGTTCCCAACAGCCCGGGCAGGGCGGTCAGCAAACGCCCGACCATTCGCCCGCCGAACAACCCAAGCCGGATGTCCCGGAAACGGGCAAGGACGAGAAAGGCAACTGGCCTCCCGACAGCATTCCGAATCCCATGCCGGGTCTGGACCCGCAGCAGACGCCGGGCATCGACCATCTGTGACGGTCCTGCAAGGCATGCGGCCTGCGGGCCGCGCTCCGCGTGCGCCGTGCCGCGGGGGGAGCGACCCGCAGTTTTTCAAGGAGAACTCATGAACAAGCGAGATAGGCTGCGCGATATGTTTCACTCGTCGGACACGTCTTCGCAAACGATGCGTGACCTGATTTCGGGCACCGAGGATCTGCTGCGCAGCACTGCCAGCTACAGCGGATCCGAAATCGAATCCGCGCGCGACAAGCTCAAGCAGCGGCTGGACGCCGCGCGCGATCAGGCACGAGGCTGGGAACGCGCTGCGTGGTCGCGGGCACGCGAGGTATCGCACGCGACGGACGACTACGTGCATGAAAACGCCTGGAAGAGCATCGCAGGCGCGGTGCTGCTGGGCGTACTGGCCGGCATCTGCATGATGTCGGATCACGGCAAGCGCCGGTAACGCCCGCCGGGCGCAACGCCACCGCCGGGGCCGGGTCTGCGCAGTGCAGGGCCGGCTCCGGCATTTTTGTGGGGACGAATGTAAAAAATGCCGCTGCTTCGGGCGCCGGTCCCAGGCAGGCGGGAGTCTGCGGCTTTGGCACACGGCTTGCTTGATGGTGGTCCGCGTGGCGAGCCGTTCGCCACGCGGACCATTCATCGAAGGAGACTCACCATGAACCAACCATTGACGGGCACCGGCCAGGCGCAAGGTGAAACCAAGATCGTGGGCGGCCCGAAGAGCGATCCAAGCGGACCCGGACCGGAAGTCATGGCGGCCAGCACGCTGGAAGGCAACGACGTGTACAACCCCGCCGGCGAAACGCTGGGCAGCATTCAGGAAATCATGGTGGACGTGCCACGCGGCCGCATTGCGTATGCCGTGCTGTCGCGCGGCGGCATCCTTGGCATCGGCGACAAGCTGTACGCCATTCCGTGGAGCGCGCTGACGTTGGATACCGACCGCAAATGCTTCGTGCTGAATGTGGACAAGGACGTGCTCAAGAACGCGGAGGGGTTCGACAAGGACAATTGGCCCAGCATGGCGGACGAGACCTGGGCGCGCGGCATCCATCAGTACTACAACCAACCCCCGTACTGGTAAGCCGGACAGCGAGGACGGGATGCTTCGAGAAGGCAGAGTGGTCGCGGTTTCTTCCTGCTTCAACGACGCTGTCGTCAGTTGTGCGGGGCTGCTCGCCGCGCGTCCGGACAGCACCGTTCTGACGGTGTACTCCGGCTTGCCGTTGGTGGCCGAAGCGAACAACGCGGCGGACCGCGACTGCGGTGTCAAGAACGGCCGGCAGGCCGTTCTTGACCGCCGGGCCCGCAACGATCGCGCCTTGTCGCTGCTTGGCGTGCGGGGCGTGCAGATGGATTTGCTGCACGACGAGTATCTGGAAAGCGGCGAGGAGGGGCGCCTGACGGGCGCATTGGCCGCGGCAGTGTCCGCCCTGCGGCCGCGTGTCGTTCTGATGCCGCTTGGGCTGTGCAGTGCCGCGCACGTGCGCGTGTCCGAGGCTTGCCTGACCCTGCGCGCGCTGTTCCACCGCGTGGAGTGGGTGACCTACGAAGAGGTCGCGGAGGCCGAGCCGGGGGCCGTCCAGCAACGCCTGGCCGATTTGCTGGGCCGCAGGATCCTGGCCTCGCCGCTGGATGTCGGGCCGGAGGTTGACGTCGGCCGCGCCCGGCAACGCGCATTGGCCGCACGCAGCAGCCTGGCGCTTGATCCGCTCGACGCGCAGCCTGACCTGTCGCTGGCAGGCGCGTCGGCCTTCCGTCCCGAACGCTATTGGCGCCTGTCGTGGCGGCGGGACAAGGTTTGAGGCGTAGAACGGATTGAGGCATCCTTGCGCCGCAAACCGTCTCATCCTTATCGAGCATTGATGAACGATTGCGCATCCCGGACGATGGTCAGGTTGCGCCGGCCGCCGCGCCTCGCTATGGTGCAAGGCATGCGGCGGCTTTCGCGCCGACGTCCCCTACAATTTCGGAAACCATAATGAGTTCGAACGCAGCCGACGCGCGAGGCCGGTCACGCTGGGGCACCGCCCTGGCGATTTTGCTGTTGATTGGCGCGGTGATCGCGGTACTGGCGCTGGCCGCCACCCGCGTGGTCGAGCAGCGCATCGCCAGCATGCTGGGTCCGCGTAGCCAGGTCGGCAACGTGCAGGTTGGCCTGCATCAGGTGGTGCTGACAGACGTCGCCGTGCCGGGCGCGTCCGGGCAACCCGGCGCGCGTGCCCGGCGCGTTGAACTTGAACCGGAATGGACCGCTTTCCTGCGCCGCGAGGCCGTGTTCAAGCGGATCATCGTCGAAGGTTTCGACTTCGCCGTGGTGCGCAATCCCGACGGCGACATGCAGATTTCTCCCGCGTTGCAGGCGGCGCTGCGCGCCGGCGACGGCGATGGCAAGACCCGGCGCAACGGTCCCATCCGCGTGGCCGAGCTCATCCTGCGCGATGGCCGCCTGGATTATCTGGACGGCGCAGTGTCCAAGCCGCCGCATCGCATTCCGTTCAAGGACGTGCAGGCTCACCTGCAGCCCGTCGTGATACCTGGCGACGGCACGGCCAGCGACCTGGAATTCACCGGCAAGGTCGAAGACAACCGCAACGGCGAGGCCACCGTGCGGGCAAAGGGCAAGCTGGTGGTGGGCGGTGCGGACGCCGACATCACGGTGGCGGTGCGCAACATGGATATCCGCCATGCGGCGCCCTATCTGGCCGATAACGGCGCGGGCTCGCTGTCCGGCGGCTCCATGGACCTGGACATGAAGACAGCCATCGCGCGCCGCGAACTCAAGGCGTCGGGCACCGTGGCGTTGCACAACCTGAAGTTCAGCGGCGACGGCAGCCTCTTTTCATTGCCGCGCAAGGCGGTGCTGGCGGCCATGAAGGACAAGAGCGGAGTCATCCGGTTTGAATTCGCACTGGCCGGCAGCCTGGACAACCCCAAGTTCTCGGTCACGCGCGGCTTTTCCGCGCAGGTGGCGCGCGGGTTCGGGCACGCCATCGGGGTGGGGGCAGAAGGCGCGGCGGAAGGCGTCGCGGGCGCCGTCAAGGAACTGGGCGACGCGCTGTCGGACATGCTGAGCCCGAAGCCCTGATCGGCGTCGCGCGGCTTGCCGTTGCCGCCGGCCGCGGCTACGGCACAGGCCGCGCCCGGCCGACCCGCGCGCCCATCACCATCTCCGTCACCCAGTTCACCAGGATCGAGGTGTAGGCCTGCTGCGAGGCCTTGTCGGTCAGCGCATGGTCCGCGCCGTCCAGGATGCGGTGCGTCAGCGAATGCGACCTGCGAAACGCCGACCGGTAATTCATGATCGTGGAGTGCGGGATATAGACATCGTGCTCAGCCTCCACGATCAGCACATCGCCCGTGAAGTTGGCGCAACACGACAGCGCGCGGTTGCTTTCGGGTTCGATGTGGGAGTTGCGGTAGGCGCGAAGGGTCTCGCGGTTGAGCTGGTTCTTGGGCAGCATCCATTCGTCGTCGCGGTACAGCGCGGGCACGTGCAGGCCCAGCCAGCGCACGCGGCGCAGGCCGGTCAGGATGGCGGCCAGGTAGCCGCCGTAGCTGCTGCCCACCACCGCCACCGAGCCGCTGTCCAGCGACGGATGCGCTGCCAGCCGGTCGTAGGCGGCCATCACGTCGCGCAGGTTGTCGTCGCGCGAGACCTGCATCTGCTGCGCCTGAGTGGCGGCATGGCCGCGCAGGTCGAACGTGAGGCAGACGCAGCCCAGCGCGGCGATGCCCTTGGCGCGGGCCAGGTCGAATTTCTGGTCGCCGCCCCAGCCGTGAATGAACAGCACGCCCGGCACCTTGCTTTCGGGCGTGAGAAAGGTGCCGGCCAGCCGCTGGTCCGCCACCTCGATGTCGATTGGGTCGCTAAAGGCGGCCATTGTCGTCCTCCAGGATGCCCCCCGATTTGGTGATCATACCCACGGCGGAATCCTCGCCGCGATACACGTATTGTTCCGAGGTGGGCGCCGGTTCGTCCGCGCCGTAGCGTTCGCGCGTAAAGGCGGACACCGACTTGAGCGACGGGGACAGCATGAAGGCCTGCAATGCGGAAAGCTCCGCGATGCTGGCGCCGCCGGCTCGCCACGATTGCTCGAGCACGCCCGCGCGGGGCTCGCCGCGGGCATTCTGGCCGATCGCCACGTCGTAGTTGCGGCGCGACGCGAAAAAATCGGGATACGCGGTGGACACTGCCGTGTCGTAACGGCAGCTCAGGTCCACTGCCTGCCGTTCCTCGTCAGACAGGTTCAACGCCCGCAGTTCGTCGAACCCACCGCGCGCGAATGTCAGCGCCGAGCCGCCGTACACCGGCTCGCCGTTGTTGTCCCGGGTGAGGCTTTGCGTGCCCACGTACGACGCTTCCAGCTTGCCCACGCGGATCCAGCCCACACTGTAGGTCGCGATCTGCGCCAGGTCTTCTTCCAGCACCAGCCCCAGCCGGCGCATGGTGGCGGCGTCCTGGCCGTTCAGCGCAGCGCGCAGTTCCTGCGCATTGCGCACGACGACCTGGCCGCGCCCGGCGTTGGCGTCGGCCGGCTTGAGCCGCAGCGCGCCCGCCTGCAGCAGACGTTCGCCCGCGCGGTGCGCATCGTCCAGCGTGAACGCGGTGTACCCGCGCAACACGACCTCATCCAGCTCGCCGGCCAGCGGGCGCACCCAGCCCTGCGGCGATTTCGCCTGCGCGTCGACGACGCCATGGGTGATGGATTTGGTCGCCACGAAGGCGTGCGGCGTCACCCCGCCAAACAAGTCGGCCGCGCGCGTGATGCCCAGTTTGTTCGCGCGGGCCAGGCTGGTGATGCTGCGGTCGGGCACGTAGTAGGGCGGCGGTTCGCCACGATTGCGGGTCGGCCGGAAGTCCGGCACGAAGCGCCGGCCCAGCAATGCCGCGATCCGCAACGCCAGCGCCTCCTGCGACGCAATTTCGTGTTCGGACGCGCCGGTTCGCCGGGGGTAGGCGGCGACGGTGCCTGCTGAGTCGGGTTGGGGTCGATTCATGGCGGGCCTCATGGCAGATGGCGAGCCTGACCGGGGGGAGCGGCTTCTCCCTTGCGTTTGCGCATGCCCAGTTTCAGCTCGATCAGGGGATAGGCCACCAGCGCCAGGCACAACGGCGCCAGCGCATACACCGCGCGGTACGCCAGCGCCGCGCCGAGCACTTCGGTGGGCGGAATCTGCGAACCCAGCGCGGCCACGAAGATGGCCTCGGTGGTGCCCAGGCCGCCGGGCACGCGGGTGATGACTGACGCGAAGCTGGTGCACAACAGGATGCCGAGCACCGCGGGGTAGCTCGCCTTGCCCTGCAACAGCACAAAGCAGATGGCGCCCATCAGGGACCAGGACAGCGCGGCCACGGCGCATTGCGCCACCGCCATGCGGGCGCGCGGCAAGGTGATGTGGTGGCCCATCCAGGTGACGCTGCGGCGCTTGGCCCTCGCGCATGTCACCACGTAGGCGATCCCGAACGCCAGCAGGGCCAGACCCAGCAGACGCAACATCCCGGAGCCGATTTCCCAGCCTGCCGGCACCGGCACCACGCCCAAGGCGAACACGATGCCCGCCAGCCACGCATAGCCGATCCAGTTCGATGCCGCGGCAAACAGGGCGACGCGCGTCGCCACAGACTTGCGGCAGCCCAGCCGGGTGTACAGCCGCAGACGGGCGCCCAGGCCGCCCACCAGCACGCCCAGGTTCAGGTTCAGCGCGTAGCTCAACATGGCCACGCCCAGCGCCTTGGGCGCGGGCAGGTGATGCCGTGTGTACTTTTTGCCGAGCAGGTCCAGGCTGCCATAGGCAAGGTAACCCGCCACCACCAGGCCGGCCGCAATGGCAATGGTCTGGCCGGGAATCTTGCGCATGGCCACCCACACCTGCGGCCAGTCCACGGACCGACCGAAGTAGTAAAGCAGGCCGGCCACCACAATCAGGACCAGCACGGGCAGAATGCGCTTGATCCGCGGCCAGCGGCGCCGCAGGGCCCGCATGGGCGACGAGTGCAGGATCTTCATGCCGTCTCCCTGCCGGTGTCCGCCGTGACGGTCTGCAGGCGCGGCTTGTGCGCCGGGAGGCTGCCGGCCCATGCGGGAAAGCGCCGCAGAAAGTGGAACACCACCACCCCGAGCCACAGGCGGCGCAACCGGCGCCGGGAGTTCTTGGGCATCTCGACGGGGCGGCAGTCCTCTGCAATCAGCCGGTCCAGGCTCTTGCGCAGGGCCGCATTCAGCGACGCGTCGCGCACCACGACGTTGGCTTCCAGATTGAGCGCAAGACTCAGGGGGTCCAGATTGCTGGAGCCGATCGTCGACCAGTCCTCGTCCACGCACGCCACCTTGCCGTGCAGCGGCTGCTTGCAGTACTCGTGGATCTCCACGCCGTTGTCCATCAGGTAGTCATAGAGCATCGAGGCGGCTAGCCTGGCGACCAGCACGTCGGGTTCGCCCTGCAGCAGCAGACGCACGCGCACCCCGCGGCGGGCGGCCTTCACCAGATCGCGCAGCAGGTGGTAGCCGGGAAAGAAGTACGCATTGGCGATCAGCACGTCCGAGCGTGCCGAGCGCACGCCCGCGCGGTAGTAGCGTTCAATGTCGCTGCGATGGCTGACGTTGTCGCGCACCACGAGCCGGCCCCCGCCGTCGCCGGCAGGGAGGGGATCCATGCGCGCGGGACGGCGCCGCAGCCCGCGCTTGCCCTTGCCGAGCGCCGCGCGCGCGTAGTCGGCAATGTCGGCCGCCAGCGGGCCTTCCACCAGAACGGCGTAGTCCTGTTTCGCTTCCGGTCCGTAATCGGGCAGGTGGTCCGCGGAAAAGTTGATGCCGCCGATGAAGGAGCGTTGGCGGTCGACGGCCACGATCTTGCGGTGCATGCGCCGGAACACGTTCGTGCGCACCCCCAGAAAGCGCGGACGCGGATCAAAGACGTGAAAGCGCACGCCGGCCTCGGTCATGGCGCCGATGAAGGCCTCGCTCAGTTCGTCAGAGCCGTAACCGTCGACCAGCAGGTCGACGCTGACGCCCCGGCGCGCCGCGCGGATGAGGGCCTGCTGGATCTCTTTGCCGACGACGTCGTCGAACAGGATGAAGGTTTCCACCAGCACTTCGCTGGCCGCCGAGTCAATGGCCTCGACGACCGCGGGAAAGTACTCCGTGCCGTTTTCCAGCAGCGTGTATCGGTTGTTTTCGCGCCAGCCCAGGTTCATAGCGCAATCTCCGCGCAAATTGGCACATGATCGGAAAGGCGAGACCACACGCGGGACGCCAGCGGCACCGGCTGCCAGTCACGCACGCTGCGCACATAGATGCGGTCCAGCCGCAGCAGCGGCCAGCGCGCGGGAAACGTCCGCGCGGGCCGGCCCAACCGCGAGGTGAATACCTCCGAGGTCCCGCACTCGCGCATCAAGGCATCAGCGCGCAGCCGCCAGTCGTTGAAGTCGCCGGCAATCAGCAGCGGGTCGTCGGCCGGCACGTCGTTCGACACCAGCTTGCACAAGCGGCGCAGTTGCTCGCCGCGATGACGCTCGAGCAGGCCCAGATGCACGCATATCGCATGCACGGGTGAGGCGAGGGCAGGGGGCCGCAGCACGCAGTGCAGCAGACCGCGCCCCTCGTGGCCGTCCACGCTCACGTCGTGGTTGTGGTGACTTTCGATCGGGTAGCGCGACAGGATGGCATTGCCATGGTGGCCTTCCGGATAAACGGCGTTCTGGCCGTAGGCAAAGTCCGTCCACAACGTGTCGGCCAGGAACTCGTACTGGGACTGCGCCGGCCATGACTCGTGGCGGCCGGCATGCGTCTGATGTTCACCCAGGACTTCCTGCAGGAACACCACGTCCGGCTTTGCGGTGCGCAATGCCTCCCGCAGGTCGTGCAGCATGAAGCGGCGGTTGAAACTGGTAAAGCCCTTGTGGGTATTGACCGTCAGCACCGTCAGCGTCGTGGTGTCGAGGGAATGCGAAGCGGGCATGAAAACTCCGGCAGATGCGATCCGTCGGTTTGAGCAAGTGGCGTGCCTGTCAGGTAACGAAACGTGAAACGACACGACTTGTTCTGTCGGCAGCGATACGGGGGGACGCATGAGCAAATGAGAAATCAGCATTTCTCAAGCCATGTCGCGCAGGCCTAAGATCCGCAGCTTCCAACCAGGCAGAACCAGAGTCCGACATGCGCACCACCCGCCGCGATTTCCTGTTGTCTTCCGGGGCGCTTGCCGCCGCGATGGCATTTCCCACGTCGATCTTCGCGCAATCCGCCGCGCCGCGTCATGGCGGCGTGCTGAACGTGCACCTTGGGTCCGAGCAGCGGATCCTGAATCCGGCGCTGCGCGCCTCGACCGGCGTGTACATCGTTACCAGCAAGATCATCGAATCGCTCGTGGACCTGGATGCGGCCGGCAAACCCGTCGGGCAGCTTGCCACCGAGTGGACCGCCGACCCGGACGGCAAGACCATCACCTTCAAGCTGCGTGAAGGCGTGACCTGGCACGACGGCAAGCCGTTTACGTCGGCTGATGTCCAGTACAACGCGCTGGAACTGTGGAAGAAACACCTGAATTTCGGCACCGCCCTGCAGCTCTATCTGGAGGCAGTCGACACGCCCGACGCGCATACGGCGGTGTTCCGCTACAGCCGGCCGATGCCGCTGGACCTGTTGCTGCGCGCGCTGGCCGATCTGGGGTATGTGGTCCCCCGCCATCTGTACGAAGGCACCAACGTGCTGGAGAACCCGGCAAACACCGCGCCGGTCGGCACGGGCCCGTTCAAGTTCGTGCAGTACCAGCGCGGGCAGTTCATCATTGCCGAGCGCAACCCCAATTACTGGCGCAAGGGCGAGCCTTATCTGGACCGCGTGGTCTGGCGCATCATCACGGACAAGTCGGCCGCCACGGCCGCGCTGGAAACCGGCCAGCTTCAGCTCAGCGCCTATTCGCAGTTGACGCTCGCCGACCTGGACCGCCTGAAGCAGAACCCGCAGTTCGAGGTGCGCAGCAAGGGGCTGGAGGCCAACGTGTTCAACAACACGCTGGAATTCAACTTCCGCCGCAAGGAACTGGCCGACGTGCGCGTGCGCCGCGCCATTGTCCACGCCATCGACATCGAGTTCTTCATCGAGAATTTCCTGTATGGGCTGGGCGAGCCGGCCACCGGTCCCATTCCGTCGTCGTCCGAGGCCTTCTTCCCGGCGGGCAGCAAGCCGCCGTATCCGTTTGACGTCAAGCGCGCCGAGGCGCTGCTGGACGAGGCCGGGTACAAGCGCGGCGCCGGCGGCGTGCGCTTCGCGCTGAAGCTGGTGCCCATCCAGAACGGCGAAGACGTGCCGCTGCTGGCGACCTTCATCCAGCAGTCGCTGGAAGCCGTGGGCATCAAGGTCGAGATCGTGCAGTACGACATCGCGGGCGCGCTGTCTTCCGTCTATAAGGAACACAACTTCGACATCGCCACGGGCTGGCACCAGTACCGCGGCGACCCGGCGGTGTCCACGACGGTCTGGTACCGATCGGGCAGCCCGGCGGGCGCGCCGTGGACAAACCAGTACGGCTGGCAGTCGGACAAGGTGGACAAGCTGATCGACGACGCCGCGTCTGAGATCGACGCAGCCCGCCGCCGCGCGCTGTACGCCGAGTGGGTGCAGGCCGTCAACGACGAACTGCCCATCTGGATGGCGACCGAACGCCAGTTTTATTCAGTGGCGAGCCGGAAGCTGCAGAACGGCCATAACAATGCGCGGTGGCCGTCCAGCGATTGGCATGACGCCTGGCTGTCGGCCTAGGACCGCAGCATGGGGTTCCTGACTCTTGCGGTGCGGCGGCTTCTGGCGGCGGCGCCCGCGCTTCTGATCATCCTGGCGGGCCTGTTCCTGCTGCTGCAGCTGGCGCCCGGCGATACCGTCGACGCACTGGTGGCGCAGATTGGTGGCGCCGACCCCGCCACCATTGCGGCCATGCGCTCGCACTACCAGCTGGACGAGTCGGCCAGCGCGCGCCTTGGCAACTATCTGTGGCGGCTGGCGCATCTGGACCTGGGTTATTCCGCCATCTACGGCAAGCCGGTGGCCGCCGTGATCGCCGAGCGCCTGCCGGCGACCCTGCTGCTGATGGGGTCGGCGCTGTCATTCGCCTTTGCGGGCGGCATGGCGCTGGGCGTCATCGCGGCGCGGCGCGTCAACGGCTGGGCCGACGGGCTGATCTCGACGCTGGGGCTGGTGTTCTGCGCCACGCCATCGTTCTGGTTCGGCCTGATGGGCATCTTTGTGTTCGCGGTGTGGCTGGACTGGGTGCCGGCCGGCGGGTTCGAGACCATTGCGTCCGGCTACACGGGCCTGACCCGCATCCTGGACATCGCGTGGCATCTGATTCTGCCCACCGCGACGCTGGCGCTGATCTTCCTGGCCATCTACCTGCGCATCATGCGCGCATCCATGCTGGAAGTGGCCTCGCACGATTTCATCCGCACCGCCCGCGCCAAGGGGCTGCGCGAAACGGCAGTCGTGGCGCGGCACATGCTGCGCAATGCGCTGCTGCCGATGGTGACGCTGCTGGGCCTGCAGGCCGGGACCATGCTGGGCGGGTCGGTCGTGGTCGAAAGCGTCTTCGCCTTGCCCGGCCTGGGCCGCCTGGCGTACGAATCTGTCGTGCAGCGCGACCTGAACACCTTGCTGGGCATCGTGTTCGTGTCCGCGCTGCTGGTGATCGCCATCAATTTCATCGTCGACCTGCTGTATGCGCGGCTTGACCCGCGCATTGTCCGGAGCTGAACCATGGAAACGCTACGCCGTTACTTCCACAGCCCCGTCGCCGTGCTGGGCCTTGTGCTGCTGGCGGCCGTCTGCGCGGCCGCGCTGGGCGCCGACTTCTGGTATCCGCGCAATCCGCTCAGTCTGGCCGGCCGTCCGCTTCAGTGGCCCGACGACAACGCGCGCTTTCTGCTGGGCACCGATCAAGTGGGGCGCGACATCGCCGCGCAGATTCTGCACGGGGCGCGCGTCACGCTGGCCATCAGCCTTGCCGCGACGGTCGTGTCGGTGCTGATCGGCGTGGTGCTGGGCGCCGTGGCGGGCTATTACGGCGGCCTGGCCGACGACCTGCTGATGCGCGTGACCGAGGCCTTCCAGATCCTGCCCAACTTCCTGTTGCTGCTGGTGCTGGTGGCCGTGTTCGGCTCGGACCTGCGCACGGTGGTGCTGGCGATCGGGCTGGTGTCGTGGCCGCCGGTGGCGCGGCTGACCCGCTCTGAATTCCTGACGCTCAAGACCCGCGAGTTCGTGCAGGCGGGCCGGGCGCTGGGCATGGGCGACCTGCGCCTCATCTTCCGCGAGATCCTGCCCAACGCCTTGCCGCCTGTGATCGTCTACGCCAGCGTCATCATGGCCACGGCGATCCTCCTGGAAAGCGCGCTGGCCTTTCTGAACCTGTCGGACCCCAACGTGCCGTCCTGGGGCAACCTCATCGGCGGCGGCCGCGGGGTGATCCGGGTGCAGTGGTATGTGTCCGCCATTCCCGGCATTGCCATCCTGCTGACCGTCCTGGCGATATCGCTGGTCGGGCAGGGGGTGAACGACGCTCTCAATCCCAGGCTGAAACGATCATGACCGAACTGCTTCGCATCGAAAACCTTACCGTGGACCTGCCGCCCGGCGCCGACCGGCCGCATGCGCTCAAGGGCCTGACGCTGGCGGTCAACTCGGGCGAGATCGTCTGCGTCGTCGGGGAAAGCGGATCGGGCAAATCGCTGACGGCCGGCACGATTCTCGGCCTGCTGCCGCAAGGGGTGCACGCCAGCGCCGGCCGCGTGCTCTGGGAGGGGCAGGACTTGCTGAAGCTCGCGCCCGATGCGCTGCGCCGGCTGCGCGGCCAGCGCATCGGCATGATCTTCCAGGAACCGATGACCGCGCTCAACCCGCTGCGCACCATCGGCGACCAGATCGCCGAGGTGTTCCGCACGCACACGCGGCTGTCGCGCGCCGTGATCCGTCAGCGCACGCTGGACCTGCTGGAATCCGTCCGGCTGCCCGACCCCGCGCAGGCGCTGGGCGCCTATCCGCACGAGCTGTCGGGCGGACAGCGGCAGCGCGCGATGATCGCCATGGCGCTGGCGCTGGAACCGGCGCTGCTGATTGCCGACGAACCGACGACCGCGCTGGACGTCACGACGCAGGCGCAGATCCTGCACCTGATCCACGACCTGCAGCGCCGCAAGGGTACGGCGGTCCTTTTCATTACGCACGATTTTGGCGTGGTGGCCGAGATTGCCGACCGCGTCGCCGTCATGCAGCGCGGCGAACTGGTGGAAAGCGGCACGGCCGACCAGGTGCTGGAACATCCGCGCCATCCGTACACCCGCGCGCTCATCGCCGCGGTGCCGCCGCTGGCGCCCGCGCCGGTCCGCGTCGACCTTGACGGGAACGCGCCTGCGATCCTGACCACGCAGGGGTTGTCCAAGACCTACCGCAAGCGCGGCTGGTTCGGCCGGCCCGGCCGTGTGACGCACGCGGTGGACGACGTGACGCTGACGCTGCGGCGCGGCGGCACGCTGGGCATCGTGGGCGAAAGCGGGTCAGGCAAGTCCACGCTGGCGCGCACGCTGCTGGGACTGCTGCCGCCCGATGGCGGCGACATTACGCTGGCCGGCGAGCCGCTGTCGTTCAAGGGCGCGCGCGCCCGCCGCGCCCATGCGCAGCGCGTGCAGATGGTGTTCCAGGATCCGTACGGATCGCTGAACCCGCGCCAGCGCGTCGGCGAGATTGTGGCGCAGGGCCCCATCGTGCATGGCACGCCGCGCCGCGAGGCGCTGGCCCGCGCGCAGGAACTCTTTGAACTGGTGGGCTTGTCGCCTGACGCCGTGCGGCGCTTTCCGCACGAGTTTTCGGGCGGCCAGCGCCAGCGCGTCGGCCTGGCGCGCGCGCTGGCGATGCGGCCGCAAGTGCTGATCGCCGATGAACCGGTGTCGGCATTGGACGTATCCGTGCAGGCGCAGGTGCTGGCGCTGCTGGCCCGGCTGCGCCAGCAACTGGGCCTGTCCATCGTGTTCATCACGCACGACCTGCGCGTGGCCGCACAGGTCTGCGACCACATCGCTGTCATGAAGTCGGGCCGCGTTGTGGAAGAGGGTGTGTGCGCCGACGTGTTCAGCAATCCCTCCCATCCCTACACGCAGGCGCTGCTGGCAGCGGTGCCGGGCCGCCGCTGGGATCCGGCCGCGGTAGTCACGCGGCTCGCCGCCTGAACCTGGCCTTCATCGAATCCTGGGCCAGATGACAGGCGCGGCGCGGGTCAATGCCCCGCGGACGCGCCCGGCTGCGCGTAGCGGCCGACCAGCGTCGCGCTGGCCTCGTTCAGCCCTACGACGTCGACCTGGCGGCCGGCCCGGCGCAGCTTGAGCGTCACCTTGTCCAGTTCGCCGACGGCCGAGATGTCCCAGAAGTGCGCGGCCGACAGGTCGATCACCACGCGGTCAACGTCCTCATGGAAGTCGATCGCCGCCGAGAACCGCGACGCCGAGGCGAAGAAGATCTGGCCGGCATAGCGGTAGGTGCGCGTGCGGCCGTCCTCGGACAGCGACGCGTCCACGTCGAGCAGCCCCTTCACCTTGCCGGCAAAGAACAGGCCGCTCAGCACCACGCCGACCAGCACGCCGCGCGCCAGGTCATGCGTCCAGACCACTACGGCCACGGTGGCCAGCATGACCACCGATGACTGCCACGGATGCGAGCCCAGGTTGCGCAACGAGCGCCAGTTGAAGGTGCCGATGGACACCATGATCATCACGGCCACCAGCGCCGGCATCGGAATCTGCGCCACCAGCGGGCCCAGCGCCACGATCAGGAACAGCAGGAAGACGCCCGCCACGCAGGTCGACAGCCGCGTGCGGCCGCCGGCGCGCACGTTGATGACCGATTGGCCGATCATGGCGCAGCCGCCCATGCCACCCAGAAAGCCGGTGACGAGGTTGGCGATGCCCTGGCCCTTGCATTCGCGCCGCTTGTCGCTGGGCGTGTCGGTCATGTCGTCCACGATCTGCGCCGTCATCATCGATTCCAGCAAACCCACTGCGGCCATCGTCAGCGAGTACGGCAGGATGATGCGCAGCGTCTCAAGCGTGAAGGGCACGTCGGGAATCGCGAACGACGGCAGGGCCGACGGCAGCGTGCCCATGTCGCCCACCGTGTTGACGTCGAGGCCGGCAAAGATGGACACGGCCGTCATCACGATGATGGCGATCAGCGGCGACGGCACGGCGGTGGTCAGGCGCGGCAGCAGGTAGATGACGGCCAGCGCGGCGGCCACCATGGCATAGGTCACCCACGTGACGCCGATCAGCTGCGGCAACTGCGCCATGAAGATCAGGATGGCGAGGGCGTTGACGAAGCCGGTCACGACCGACCGGGACACGTACTGCATCAGAAGGTCCAGCCGCAAAAAGCCGGCTGCGATCTGCACGACACCCATCAGCACCGTCGCGGCAAACAGGTAGCCGACGCCGTGATCGCGCACCAGTGGCGCAACCAGCACCGCGACGGCGGCCGTGGCGGCCGAGATCATGCCGGGCCGCCCGCCCATGAAAGAAATGATGAACGCGATGGAAAACGAGGCGTACAGGCCGACGCGGGGGTCGACGCCAGCGATGATGGAAAAGCCGATGGCTTCGGGGATCAGGGCAAGGGCGACGAGCACGCCCGAGAGAATGTCCGCGCGCGGATTGGCCATCCAGTCGCGACGAAGCTTGGAAAGAACTGACATTGATTGGCTAAGCTGACTTGAACAAGCGCCAGGCGTGGGTCGCGTTGCCGGTGTGCGCGGCAGCGGAGTGCGGCAGCCGACTATGGCAAATGAGGGCGAACGCCCTTGGTGCTTGAGAGTTGTCCGAGGGATAGGCGCCCGGCCGAGCCACCCGGCAAGCCGGGTCCATCTGGGATCGCGACAGCGTCGCGGCCGCGCACCCGTTGCGGGTGCGGCGGACGCGATTGTACTCCCTTGGGGCGTTACGCCGTCATGACGCCAGCGGCACTAGCGCGGCGCGGGCGCAGGCCCGGCGTAATACGCCGCCAGCGCCTGGATCTCGGCATCGGTCAGGCGTTGCGAAAACGCCCGCATCACGCCCACGTCGTCGTTCTGGCGGGAGCCATTGCGAAACGCGTTCATCTGGTCGGTGAAATACTCGCGCGATTGACCGGCCAGACGCGGCAGCAGCGGTCCTTCGCCCATGCCGCGCAGTCCGTGGCAGTTGACGCAGGCGGGCAGCGCGCGTGCGCCGTCGCCGTCAACGTCCAGCCGGCGGGCGGCCTCGCCGCCAAACTCGCCCACGTGCAGCGGCGGGCCGGCAAGCGTGCCGTAGTAGGCCGCTACCTGGCCGATTTCCTGTTCGGTCAACGCGCGGGCAATCGTATTCATCAGCGGCTGCACGCGCGTGCCCGAGCGGAAGTCGGCAAGCTGCTTGGCCAGATACTCGCTGCGCAGGCCGGCCAGGTTGGGGAAGATGCCGCCGGTTGGCGTGATGCCGGCGGGTCCGTGACAGGCCACACAGGCCTGCACCGCGGCGCCGGGTTTGCCGTTGGCGGCAAGCTGCTTGCCCGCTTCGGGATCGGCCTCGTTCAGCCATTTTTCCCAGTCGGGACGCGACGCGGTGAAATCGGTGGCGCTGCGTCCGGGCACGGGTTTCATCGGGGCGGGAGCGGCGCCCGGAGCGGCAGGGGCGGCAGGCGTTGTGCCTGTTGCCGAAGGTGCTGCTGCGGGTGCGGCAGGCACAGAGGCCTGGCCAGCCGCCGCCTGCGGCGCCGGGCTGGCTGCCGGTGGCGGCGGCTGCGGCACGGCGGAGGCCCGGATCGCCTCGTCGCCGCCGGCGCCCATCATCTGGACGCCGGTGGCGACCAGCGTGATGACCGGCACCGCGATCATCAGCCCGACGGTGAAAAAGATGCCTTTGCGATGTTCGCTCATGATGACACCAGCGGGCCCGGCGAACGCAGATAGTCCGCCTTGATTTTCTCTACGATCCAGTAGGCGGTGGCGCCCACGGTGCCGGTCGGGTTGTAGCCCGAGTTTTGCGGAAACAAAGCCGCGCCCGTGACGAACACGTTGGGCACGTCCCACGACTGTCCGTAGCGGTTGACGACGCTGGTGTTTGGGTCATCGCCCATGGCCGCGCCGCCCGTCAGGTGGGTGGACTGGTAGGCCGTGGCCGAAAACGGCCGCTTGCGCGGTCCAGGCTCGGTGCGCGCGATGCCCTTCATGGCGCGCGCGATCTCATCGCCTTTCTCGGTCAGGAACGCCGACATGCGGATGTCGTTGTCGGGAAAGTCGTAGGTCACGCGCAACAGCGGCAGGCCCCACGCGTCCTTATACGTGGGATCCAGGCTCAAATACCCGCCGCGCCACGGCTGCGCCGAGCCCGTGATGGTGATGTTCGCCGCATGGTTGTAGTGGCGCGCGACGGCCTTCTTCCATTCCGATCCCCATGACGGCGTGCCCTTGGGCGTCGGATGAAAGCCGATGGGCGCGCCACTGACCACCTGGATCTGCAGATAGCCGCCGCCCACAAAGCCCACCGGCCCGTGGTCGAAGTTGTCGGCGCTGAAGTCGTCCATCGTCACCGCCACCGCGCCGGCCCCCATGAACGGGTTGATGTTGACCGACTCATCGAAAAACAGATTCACGCCCGAGGTGGTCTGGTGCGTGTAGTTGCGGCCCACGACGCCGGTGTTCGTGACCGGATCGAACGGCTTGCCGATGCCGGACAGCAGCAGCAGGCGCACGTTGTTGATGCCGAATGCACAGAGGAAAACGATGTCCGCGGGTTGAAAGACTTCTTCGCCGGCCGCGTCCACGTACGTCACGCCGCGGGCGCGCTTCTTGTCCGGTGTCAGCTCCACGCGCAGCACGTGCGCGCCGGTGCGGATCTCGAAGTTCTCCATTTTCATGGCCACGGGCAGGATGCAGACCTGCGGCGAGGCCTTGGCAAAGTGCTCGCAGCCAAAGTTCGAACAGAACCCGCAGTACACGCACGCGCTCATGTGCAGGCCTTCGGAGTTCACGTACGGCCGCGTACAGAGCGCGGACGGCTGCACGTAAGGGTGATAGCCCAGCTTGCGCGCGGCCTCGCCGAACAGCGCGGGCGCGTAGGGCACCTTCATGGGCGGGTTTGGGTAGGGGCGCGAGCGCCAAGGCTCGAACGGATTGCCGCCTTCCTGCTTTTCGCCCTTGATGTTGCCGGCCTGGCCCGACGCGCCGATCAGGTAGTCGAAGCGGTCGAAGTAGGGCTCGAGTTCGTCGTACGTCACGCCCCAGTCCTGACAGGTCAGCTCCTTGTCGAAGATGTCCTTGCCATAGCGTTCGTTGTAATGGCTGCGCATGACGAAGTCGGTCGGATCGAAGCGGTAGTAGGCGCCCGACCAGTGATTGCCCGCGCCGCCCAGATGCGTGCCGGGGTAGGCGAACTGCCAGCGCCGCATCGGCAGCGCCTTCTGGTCCGTGTTGTTGCGGAACGTGTAGGTTTCCGTCGCGGCGTCCTGGTGCAGTTCATGGCGCCGCGTGTACTTGAGTTCGTCGTGGACGTTGGGCCCCTGGAAATCGGGCGAGGGCCAACGCGCCTCGCCCCGTTCCAGCACCACGACCCGCTGCTTGGCGGCCGCGAGTTCCTTGCCGATGATGGCGCCGGTCCACCCGCCGCCGATGATTGCCACGTCTACCGCAGGCAGCGTTTTAGCCATGCTTGCCTCCCGGCGTCATCTTGTGGCCCACGGCGTTGGCAATGGAGACCGGCTGGCCGGCCCAGATCACGCCGTGGCGTTCGATATCGTTGGAAAACGAGGCAAACGCGCCGGGAAATCCCACCAGTTTCCAGCCCACCATGTCGGCGTTGCCGCCGTACAGCGGGTCGGAAAAGAAGCCTTCGATCGTGCCTTCGAGCAGCGCCTGAAAGAACACGCCTGACGGCAGCGGCGAAAAATCCGGCTTGCCTTCCTGCATGTCGCGCAGCCAGGCGTCCTGCCGCATGGCGTCCAGCTCGGCGAAAGGCTTGCCGTCCCGCTTGCGCGCGGCGGCGTCCAGCGCGGCAAGTCCGCGGCGGAACATCTCGGCCGGCGTGAACGACAGCTGGTAGCCCTGTTCCGGCGTGCCTTGTTCGAACGGGCCTTGCCGGTAGAGCTGGCTGCCCGCACCCCAGGCGCCGGCCAACTGGCCGTCCAGAAAGAGCGTCACGCCAGCTTCCTTGGCGCCCGGCCCCAGGTCGTCGGCCGGAATCAGGCGCGCGGCGATGGCATCCATCGTCAAGGCTTCCTGCGCGTTGAAAAATTTGAGCGTTCGGTTGGCGGCGCCGCCAGTGGCGGCTGCGTCTTGATGGGGAGTGGGGGAGGCAGGGTCCGGGGCGCTGATCGCGCGGGGCGCCCACGCTGCGCCGGGGACACCGACGGCCAGCGCTTTGAGCAGCCCCCGCCGGCCGGGTACAGGTTTATCACTCATGGTTTGCTCCATGGCGAGGCAGGCACGCGACTTGCCCCTGGATGAATAGAGATCCCGCGTCAGCTCGTTGGCCTGGGGCTCAGTGTGTCACCGTTGTCGACGAGGGAGCAACCATGAAACAACCGATTCTGTATCTGTGCGCTACGGCGATGAGCGGCTTGCTTGCCACCAGCGTTTCCGCGCAGCGCATTGAAAAAACGCTAGTCGCCCAGGCGCAGACGACCACGCCTGACAGCCGCACCGGCAGCCAGACCCAACCGGATCGCAAGGCGGGCACGCCGAAGACGCCGGCACAGGAGAAGTCCATGCCGCACCAATCCAAACAAGGAGACAAGGGCGATCACGGCAAGCGCGATGCGTCGCGTGCCGGGTCGAGTCCGCGGCAGGACGACGCCGGCACCGACACGCGCGGGGCGAAGGGAACGCCGGGCAGCAATACGGGGTCCACGGGGCACGGGGGCATGCCGGGGTCGGGCGCTTCGTCGGGTTCAGGCGGCACGGCGGATCCGCGCGGCCAATGAAGGTGGTGACATCCCCTAGTCGTGCGGATTTCCGATTCAGGTAATATTCAGGATCCTGTAAGAAAGAGAGCGCGGCGGATATTCCGACTTTTTGCTGCCCCGGCAGCCTGGAGCCATCCGCCATCTATGAACGAAGACCCTCCTCCTAGCAGGGCGCCGCGGATCTGCCGGCGCCCGTTATCTTCTCCCCACACTGCCGCGGCAAGGGCTGTTTCCCTGCGCGTCGCATTCCCCAGCGCCTCCGCGGCCACGCCGCGACTCGGCGGCCGCGCGCCGCCTCGCCAGGCCGTGCCCGTCGGGGCGCCTGTGCAGCCTCTGCTGCGCGCTTCTAACACTACGCCTTCCCACCGGCGCGCATCGCTTGCGCGTCCGCTTACGTTTTCCGTGGAAACCTGATGATTTTCGACTGGATGTCCGACCCTACCGCCTGGCTTGGCCTGGCGACGCTGGTCGTGCTTGAAATTGTGCTGGGTATCGACAACCTGGTGTTCATTGCGATCCTGGCGGACAAGCTGCCGCCCGAGCAACGCAACCGCGCACGCCTGATCGGCCTGACGCTCGCGCTGGTGATGCGCCTGGGCCTGCTGGCCAGTATTGCGTGGGTGGTCACGTTGACCGCGCCGTTGTTCACGGTGATGGGCGCCGAGATTTCCGGACGCGACCTGATATTGATCCTGGGCGGCCTGTTCCTGCTCTTCAAGGGGACGATGGAGCTGCACGAACGCGTCGAAGGCAGCGCCAGCCATGACCAGGCGCAGAAGCCGCAGCATGCGGTGTTCTGGCAGGTCATTCTGCAGATCGTGGTGCTGGATGCCGTGTTCTCGCTGGACTCGGTCATTACCGCCGTGGGCATGGTGCAGGACCTGAGCATCATGATGATCGCCGTGGTGGTCGCGATGGCCGTCATGATGCTGGCCAGCCGTCCGTTGATGGCCTTCGTGGGCCGCCACCCGACGGTCGTGATCCTGTGCCTGGGCCTGTTGCTGATGATCGGCTTCAGCCTGGTCGCCGAAGGCCTGGGCTTCCATGTTCCCAAGGGCTACCTGTACGCGGCCATCGGCTTCTCGATCCTGATCGAGCTGTGCAACCAGTTGGCGCGCCGCAACCGCGCCCGCGGCACGCATGCGCTGGGCCGCCGTCAACGGACGGCGCAGGCCGTGCTGCGCCTCTTGCGCGGCGGCCGTGCCGGCCAACCCGTGTCGCAAGCGGACGAAGTTGTGGCGCTGGTCGACGGCGCCGGCGACGAGCCCGCTTTTGCGCCCGAGGAAAGCTCGATGATCGAACGCGTGCTGTCTATCGGCGCGCGCGACATCCGGTCCATCATGGTCCCGCGCGGCGACATGATCTGGCTGGACGTTGCCGACACGCCGGACGTCATCGTGCGCAAGTTCGCGACAGGCCACTCGCGCCTGCCGCTGTGCGCGGGCGACCCGGCCAACGTGCTGGGCGTGCTGCACTTCAAGGAAGTGCTGCCGCTGCTGCAGAACCCCGGCCCGATCGACCTGGTGGAACTGGCGCGCGAACCGCGCTACGTGATGGAAACCACGCCGGTGCTGAAGGTGCTGGACGAACTGCGCGCCTCGCGCGATCACATGCTGATCGTCGTGGACGAACACGGCGTGTGCGAAGGCCTGGTCACGCCGATGGACGTGCTGGAAGCGGTGGCGGGCGACATGCCGGAACACCAGGAAGACCAGCCCGAAGCCTTGCAGCTTTCCGACGGTTCGTGGTTGCTGGGCGGACGGCTGTCCGTGGACGAAGCGGCGCGCCTGCTGGAAGCGCCGGCGCTTGCCGACGATTACCCCGATGCGACGCTGGCCGGGTGCCTGCTGCGCGCGGGCGGCCGGATCCCGGAAACGGGCGACACCGTGATGCTGCGTGACTGGGGCTTTGAGGTGACGCGTCGTGACGGGCTGCGCATCGACCAGGTGCATGCGCGGCCGCACCAGCCGCAGGCCAGCGCGGCCGATTGATCGAAGGGCGGGGCGGGCGACCGCCTCAACTGCAGATGCGGCGCCACGGCGACCGGTTCACCGGGCAATAGCCCGGGCACCGCGTCGCTACAGCCAAGCCGCTGACGCACTGCGCGTTCGGCTCGGTAAAGCCGTATTCCATGCTGCCGTAGCATCCGCAAAGCTCCAGCACGGTGCCCGGCGGGTGCTTCTGCGGCTCGGTCGGCGCCTTGCCCGACGGTTTGGCGGCGCTGGCCGACGGCGCCGTGGCTGCGGTTGCCGCGGATCTCGTCGCGGCAGTTGCCGCGGATTTTGCTGCGGGTTTTTCGGCGGCGTTTTCGGCGGACTGCGCTGCAGAAGTCGCGGCGGATCCTGCCGTCGCCGCGCGCGTTTCCGCACCGGGCGTCGCGCGCGGCGCCACTGTTTCGGCGGGCGCGCGGTTGGCTTTCGCGTCGCCCGCTCCCAGCCTTTCCTTCACCGCCGCCGCGCTCATGCCACAGCGTTTGGCAATCGTGGCCACGCTGCGGCCCGCGTCGGACATCCCGCGCAAGGTCTTGTCGCTGCATGCGGCCAGCGCGCCGGCCGGCGCCAGTAAAGCCAGCATCAGCAACGCGCACGCGAATGCGCCAGGTCTGCTCAGCGTCATGACGCGCCTCCCGCACCTTGGTGCGCCTGGGCAGAACCACGCCCGGTTGGACCACGAGTGCGGGGTAGCGTAAAGCGCCTAAATCAAGGGTGTCAATGCGGCCCGAACGGATCGCCCGAAGGCATTGCGCCCTCGGCCGCCAGCGGGTCGGACAGGCGCCATCCGGATACCAGCCGGATGGCGCCGCGTGCGTCAGAAGTTCCAGCGCACGTTCAGGAAGCCCGCATTCTCGCGGCTGCCGCTGCCGAACTGGCCCTGGTAGCTCAGGCCGATCGCGGCGTTCTTGGACACGGCGACTTCCGCACCCACTTCAGCCACTGCGGCGTTGCGGGCGATGGGCGTGCCCGCAACCGTGAACGCCGGACCCGAACCGAAGGCCATCGTACGGTCGGGGTCTACATCTCCCATGGCGTGGCGCCAGCCGAGCGTGGCGCGCAGGCGGGCGGGCGCGCCCGCGATCTGCGTGTCCAGGTTGCCGCGCAAGCCGACAGTGGTAGTGGTGATGTCGTTGCTCTGGCTGTCGGCTGACAGGGCCGCGGAGCCGCCGTCTTCCGAGAAGCCGCCCATGCGCTGCTTGATCCACGCGGCGCCGACAAAGGGTTCGACGGTCACATCCGGTGAGACCGGCATGGCATAGCCCAGCTCGCCGAAGATCTGCGTGGTGTTGCCACGGTAATCCGCCTTCAGTTCCTGGCTTGCGCCGCCGATGGCCAGGTTGCGCTTCGTCTCGATGTCCTGCCAGCTGTACGCTGCGCCAGCCATCACGTTCCACGCGTTGCCGCTGGGCTGCACGAACGACTTGCCGCCGAACACCGTGACGCTGTAGCTATCCACGTCCGCCTTGGCATTACGGCTGTCCTGCCAGATCGTGCTGTCCTGGTAGCCCAGCGCAACGCCCACGCGCCAGCCGTCACCGACGCGGATGTCGCCGCCGGCCAGCACGCCGCCGGTGCGCTGGCGATAGCTGGGCGCGTTGCCGTCGCCGTCCTGGCTCTGCCAGTTGCCCAGCACCTCGGTCCACACGTTGCGCTGGCACGAGAAGCGCTCGGCGTAGCCGCCCGCGCTGCGGCCGGGTTCGCCGCACGCGCCGTCCTGGCCGCGGCCTTCGCTACGCAGGCTGTCGCGCAGGTGATTCAGCGGCAGCATTCGCACCGATTCCGAACTGCGCACGATTGCCGACGACAACGAAGCGTGACTGTCGCCCGACAACTGTTTGAAGGCCTCCGGCGCCTCGTCCCGGCTCAATCCCACGATCGACGAATACAGCGGGGAGTCCGGATCGATCTGCCCCAATGCCTGCGCCACCGCGTTCTGGTTCGCCGTGTCCGTAACCGTCTCGAACCCGGTGTCGTTGCGCTGGAAGGTCACCGTGACGTTGTTGGGGTCGTAGACCACCGCGCCGTCCAGGAAAGCAAGCTGGGGCAGGGCCGTCGAGGCGAAGGTGCCTTGCACGCCCTGGTCCGCCGTCACCACCGTGTAGGCGCTGTTTGCGGTCAGTGGCGCGGTGTTGGTCACCTGCAATGCGCCGTCAAGCGTTGCGGTGCCGGCCACGTGCAGGTTGGTGGCCGCGCTGGGCCCCACATTCACGGCGAGCGTTGCGCCGGCGGCATTGCTGAAGTTGTTGCTGACCTTCAGGCCGCCGCCCGCCGCGGGCGCGCTTTGGACCGTGCCGGCGTTGACCAGCCCCGCGATGGTGCCAGTGCCGGCCAGCGTGGCGCCGGGGCTGACCTGGACGGACGCGGGCAGCGTGGCGGGCGACTGCGCGCTGCCCAGCACGACCGTGCCTCCCTCGATCGTGGCATTGCCGGTGTACACGTGGCTGCCGTTGATAGCGAGTGTGCCGCTACCTTGCTTGACCAGGCTGCCGCTGCCGGACAACGTCCCGGTAAACGCGCCGTCCGCGCCCTGGTTGAAGACCAGCGCCGCGTTGTTGGCGATGGCGCCTTGCAGGCTGGACGTGTCGCCGATCAGCGTGCCGGCATTGACCTGCGTGCCGCCGCTGTAGCTCGACACGCCGGCCAGCGTCAATGCGCCGGCGCCTTCCTTCACCAATTGGCCCTGTCCGCTGACCGGGCCGGCCAGGACGCCGTCCGCGGACTGGTTCACACGCAGCGTCGTGCCGGCGGCCGTGCTGACCGCGCCCGCGATGCTGGTGCTGCTGCCTTCCAGCGTGCCGCCAGCAATGACCGTGCCGCCGGTGTAGCCGTTGGCGCCGTTCAGCACCAGCGTGCCGTCTCCTTGCTTGGTGAGCGCCCCGGTGCCGTTGAGCGCCTGGTTCAGCGTGAAGGTCTGACCCGCCGCGACGACATCGATGCCGCCGCCCACGCCATCGAGCGAGATGTTGCGCGCCGTCGTGGCAAAGGCCGAGTCCGCGATGCGCAGCGTCCCGCCGTCCAGCGACACGGCGCCGCCGTTTCCAAGCTGCTCGTCGGCGCTGACTTCCAGCACGCCGCTGCGGATGGCGGTGTTGCCGGTGTAGGTGTTGATGCCGTCCAGGATCAGCGTGCCGCCGTTCAGCTTCTCGATGCCGCCGGCGCCGGTGATGGGCGCGGAGATCGTGGCGGTGGCGCCGCTTTCAACCCGGACCGGCGTCTGTGCCTGCGCGATCGCGATGGCGCCGGCGGTGCCCGGTTCCAGCGTGTAGCCGTCGGTCAGGAACTGCAGGCCGGTCACGTTCTGTGTGCCTTCGACAGTGACCGTGCCCGCCGCGCCCGAGAAAGCCGCGTACTTGTCGTTCCAGCGGTCGGCGGTGGTCCCCGCCGTGTCGGTCCAGTTGGTGCCCGCAGCGCTCCACGTGCCGGTGCCACCCGCGATGATGCCGTCGGGCGTGGTCTTGGCGCCGTTCCAGAACTGGATCTCGCCGGGTTGCGTCTGCAGCACCAGGTTGATCTGGTTGGGCTGGTTCTGCAGTTGCAGGTCAGCGGTGGCCAGGGTGGACGGCAGCGTGCCGAACTGCACGCCGTTGTCCGTCAGCGTGCCGCCGTAGGCAAACAGGCGGTAGACGCCCGTGCCCAGGTTGCCGCCGTCCGTGATGTTCAGCACCCCATCCAGCCGCAGGTTCTGGGCCACCGTCACGGCCGTCGTGGCCGAATTCGGCGTGCCGAGCGTGAAGTCGAGCTGCGTCCCGTTGGACAGCGCCAGGCTGCGCGCAAACGAGATCGGATTGCCGGGGGTGCCCGCCACCAGTCGCGCGTTGTCCTCCAATTCCACGTCTGCCGCGACGGAGCCCGAGCCGCCCAGATTGCCGCCGGGGTTGATCGTGACGGGGCCACCGGTCAGCGTGCCGTCGACCAGCAGCGTGCCGCTGTTGACCGTGGTGCCGCCGCCAACGTTATTGGAGCCGGTCAAGGTCAGCGACGCGTCGCCGTCCTTGGTCAGCGTGCCGGTGTTGTTGCCGGCCGTATTGATGTTGCCGGCATAGGTGCCGTCGGCGCCGTTCTGGTTAAACACGATGGCGCTGCCGTCCACCACGGTGATGTTGCCTTGCAGGCTGGTGGCGTTGCCGGCCAGCGTGCCGGCGTTGACTACCGTGCCGCCCGTATAGGCATTGGGACCCGTCAGCGTGACCGTGCCCGCGCCGTCCTTGACCAGTCCACCGCCGCCGGTGATGGCGCCGGCGTACGTGCCGCTGCCCGGCGCCTGGTTGAAGACGACGGACGTGCCCGTCGAGGTGGCGATGTTGCCCGTAAGGCTGCTGGTGTCGCCGATCAGCGTGCCGCCCGCCAGCGTCGTGCCGCCCGTGTACTGGTTTTGGCCCGTCAGCGTCAGGGTCGAGGCATCGGTCTTGATGAGGCTGCCGGGGCCGGTAATGTTGCCGGCCAGCGTCAGGTCGTTGACGCCCGAAACCGTCAGTGGCGCGCCAAGTCCAATATCATTGCCCAGCGCAATGCCGGGCGCGCCGGCCTGCAGCGTGCCCGCACCCGCGACGGTCAGGCCGCCGGTGCCCAGTGCGGCGTTGTTGCCCGCGATGATCGTTCCGCCGGCCAGCACGGTGCCCCCGTCGTAGGTGTTGGCGTTGCCCAGCGTTAGCGTCGACGTTCCATCCTTGGTCAGCGGACCGGAGCCCGACACGACGCCATTGAGCGCCAGGTTGCCCGCGCCGCCCACGGTGACCGGACCTTGAAGTTGCACGTCGTTGGTCAGCGCCGCGCCCAGGCCCAGCAGGGTGGTGCCGCCCGCCGCTGTCAGCGCGCCCGTGCCCAAGGCGGTGTCGCTGCCGATGGCAAGCGTGCCGCCGGAAAGCTGCGTGCCGCCTTGGTAGCTGTTGTCGCCGGACAGCGTCAGCACGCCGGCGCCGGTCTTCACCAGTCCGCCCGCGCCGTCGATGTCGCCAGACAGGCCGAAATCGGCGCCGGTGATCGTCGTCGTGCCGGCCAGCGTAATAGCGTTGCTGGCGTTGACCGGGACGCTGGCCGAGAGCGTGGTGCCGTCGGCCGAGGTCAGCCGCCCGACGCCCAGGGCCGTATCGCTGCCCAGCGCGAGCGTGCCGCTGTTGAGCGCCACGCCACCCAGAAAGCTGTTTGCGCCGTTCAGCGCCAGCGTGTCCGTCCCATTCTTGATGAGGCCGCCAGTCCCGCCGATGTCGCCATTGACCGTCAGCGTGGCGCTGCCCGGCAAGGTCAGCGTGCCGTCAAGCTGCACGTCGTTGGCCAGGGCCACGGGCGCCGACGCGTCCAGCGCCGTGCCGTTGGCCGCCGTCAGCGTGCCGGTTCCCAGCGCGCCCGGCGCACCCACGGTGATCTGGCCGGCATTCAGGCGCGTGCCGCCTTCGTAGGCGTTCGCGCCTGACAACGTCAAGGTGCCGGGGCCGGTCTTAATGATGCCGCCCGCGCCCGATACATCGCCGGACAGCGTCATGGCCGCGCCATTCGCGACCGTCACGCCGCCTTGCAGGGCGACATCGTTCGCCAGTGCGACGGCGATGTCGTTCGACAGGGTGGTGCCGTTGGCCGCCGTGAAGAGGCCGGTGCCCAGTGCCGTGTTCGTGGCAACCTTGATCTCGCCATCTTGCAGCATCGTCCCGCCCGCGTAGGTGTTGGCGCCTGCCAGCACCAGCGTGCCCGCGCCGGTCTTGGTGAGCGTGGCCGCGGGATCGGCGCCCGATATCGTGCCGGCCGTGGTGAGCGCGCCGCCGGTAACGTCGATGGCGCCTGTGCCTTCCAGCGCAATCTCCCGTGCAGTCGTGCCAGGCGCGGTATTGGCATAGCGCAACGTGCCGCCATCGAAGACGACGCGATTGGCGGCGTTGCCAAGCTGGTCGTCCGCGCTGATCTCCAGCACGCCGCCTTCCAGCCGCGTGTCGCCGACGTAGCTGTTGGCCTGCGTGAAGACCAGGGTGCCGCCGTCGCGCTTGGCGATGGTCGTGTTGCCCTGGAGGGTCGTGTCCAGCGTTGCCGTCATCGACGGTTCGACGCGCAAGGTGGCAACGCCATCGCTGCCAGGCAGCGCGTTCAGCGCGCCGCCGGTCAGGGTGTAGCCATCGGTTGAGAACTGCAGGCCCTGGAAGCCTTGCGTGCCGGCCAGCGTGACCGTGCCCGCCGTGCCTTCAAAGACGCCGAAGCGGCTGCCCCACGTACCAGCCGTGCCGGTGGCGTCGGCCCAATTCTGGGTCGTTGCGTCCCAGGTGCCCGTGCCGCCTTGCCAGAACTGGATTTCGCCAGCCTGGGACTCGTTCAGGACGTTCACCTGGCCGGCCACGTTGGTCTGCAGCGTGATGACGCCCGGCGGCAGGGTGCCCAGCGCCAGGTTCATGGACGTCGCCGTGCCCGAGTAGGCAATGATGCGGTACACGCCCACGCCAAAGTCAGGGGTGCCATCGATGTTCAGCGTGCCGTTCAGATCGACGTTGCCGTGCACGTTGATGAGGCTGCCCGCGTTGGGCGCGCCCAACTGCGCGTCGATGAAGGACGCGTTGTCCAGTGTCAGCGACCCGAGTGTCAGCGCGCCCGGCGCGGCCGAACTCACCGCAATCCGGCCGCCGTTGTTGACGTTCACGTTGCCGTTGGCGGTGCCGGTGCCGGTCAGGGTGGCGGCCGGGCCGTTGACGTTGACCGTGTTGCTGGCCAGCGTGCCGCCCAGGTTCACCGTGCCGCCGTTGATGTCGAACACGCCCGAGTGGCTGCTGGCGCCGTTCAGCGCCAGCGAGCCGGTGCCGGTCTTGGCGATGCTGCCCGCGCCGGCCAGATCGCCACCGAAGACGCTATCCGCCGCGCCGCCCAGCCCCAGGCTGCCGTCCACCTGCAGCTTGCCCGCGCCGGAAAGCGCTGCGATGGATTCGGACCCGCTCAGTTGCAGGGTGGCTCCGTCGTCAATGCGCACGCCGGACGCCGAAGCGAAGAGGTTGTTGCCCTGCGTGACCAGCGTGCCTTGCGCGACGCCGACGCCACCGGTCAGCGCGTTGCTGCCGCCGAGCGTCAGCGTGCCCAAGCCCGCCTTTTCCAGATTGCCCGCGCCGGACAGCGCGCCAGCGTAGGCGCCCGCGGCGGCTTGATCGAAGGTGAGGGTGGTGCCCGCGCTGGCCACGACGGGTCCGTTGATGCTGTCGGTGTCGCCGGTGATGGCGCCGGCCTGGAGCTGCGTGCCGCCGGCGTAGCTGTTGCTGCCGGCCAGCGTCAGTGTGCCAGCGCCGGTCTTGCCCAGTGCGCCGTTGCCGGTAATGTCGCCAGCTAGCGTCCAGTTGCCCGCGCCATCCGCCGTCAGCGAGTCGGTCAGCGCCACGGCGTTGGCCAGCGTCACGCCGTCGGCCGCCGATAGCGTTGCGCTACCCGTGACATCCAGCGCGCCCGTCCCAAGCGCGGTGCTGCTGCCCGCGACCAGCGTGCCGGCCGACAGCGTCGTGCCGCCGGCATAGCCGTTATCGCCCGACAGCGTCAGCGTCGCGCCGCCGTTCTTGATCAATGCGTTGCCGCCGTTGATGTCGCCCGTCAGCGTCAGATCCTGGCTGCCGTTCACGGTCAGGTCGCCGCCGGCCAGTGCGATCTGATTTGCCAGTGTCGTGGCCGCTCCCGTGTCAAGCGCCGCATCGCCCGAGACGGTGAGCGCACCCGTGCCCAACGCCCGGTCCGATCCAACCACGATCAGGCCTTGTCCCAGCGTCGTCCCGCCTTGATAGGTGTTCTCGCCCGTCAGCGTCAGCGTGTTGGCGCCCAGTTTGGCAAGACCGCCCGTGCCGGACACGTCGCCCGCCAGCGTCACGTTCTGCGCGCCCGACACTTCGAGCGGGCCGCCGTTCAACGCCACGGCGTTGGTCAGCGTCACCGGCGTGCTCAGCCCCTGCAGAACCGCCGCGCCACCAATCGTCAGGGCGCCGGTGCCCAGCGACGAATCGCCGCCGACCTGGAGCGTTCCGCCATCGATCTGCGTTCCGCCCGCGTAAGTATTGGCGCCGGCCAGTGTCAGCGAGCCCGCGCCGGCGGCGGCAAGACCGCCGGTTCCGGAAACCTCGCCGTCAAAGCGCAATCCGTTGGTCGTATCCAGGTTCAGCGCCTGACCCAGAATGACGTTGTTGGCCAGCGTCACGGCCTGGGTCGACCCCAGCGTCGCCGCGCCGTTCACAGTGAGATCGCCGGTCCCCAGCGCCGCATCGTCTCCAACGCGCAAGGCGCCTGCGGCCAGCGTGGTGCCGCCGGTATAGGTGTTTGCACCGGCAAGGGTCAGCGTCGATGGGCCGCTCTTGGTCAGCGAACCTGCGCCATCGACCACGCCGCTCAGCGTGATGTCGCGGTCTCCGGTTACGTTCAGGGCCGCGTTCAGCGTCGCGTCGTTGATCAGGTTCAACGCCGGGCCGCCCGTCGTACCCGACAGGCCGGCGTCGGCGTTGACGAGGAGGGCGCCGGTGCCGAGCGACCCGTTCTGGCCCAACTGCAGATTGCCACCGTTCAGTTGCGTACCGCCCGTGTACGTGTTGGCGCCGGAAAGCGTCAACGTGGTGCCCGCGCCGCCAGCAATGAGCCCGCCGTCGCCGCTGATGGTCCCGAGCAGCGTGGCGTCCTGCGATTGCGCCAGCGTCAGATCGGCCCCCGATGCCACATTGATGGCGTTGCCCAGCGTCAGGCCGGTGGCGCTGTCCACCGCGGCGTCGGCCGTGACGGTCAACGCGCCCGCGCCCAGCGCGTCATTGTTGCCAAGCACCAGACGGCCGCCGTCCAAACGTGTGGCTGCATACGCATTCACGCCGTTGAGCGTGAGCGTGCCCGCGCCCGACTTGATGAGGGCGCCGTTGCCCGAGATCGTGTTGTTCAGCGTCAGATTGCCGGCCCCGCCGGTGGTCAGCGCTGCGTCCAGCACGATGCCGTTGTTCAGCGCATGCGTGCCGTCGGTCAAGAGACTGGACGCGCCGGCTACGTTCAGCGCGCCCGTACCCAGCGCAGTGTCGCTACCGACGCGGATGGCGCCGCCGATCAACGCTGTGCCGCCGCCATAGGTGTTGTTGCCGGCGAGCGTCAGCGTGCCGCTACCCGCCTTCGCCAGCGAGCCGGTCGCGCCCGACACCACGCCATTCAGCGTCAGGTCGTTCGTGCCTGCATTGGTCAACGTCGCGCCCGCGCCGATGGCGACGTCGTTCGCCAGCGTCACGACGGTTGTCGCATTCAGTCCGCCGCCGCCCGTGACGTTCAGCACGCCCGAGCCCAATGCCGTGTTGCTGCCCGCGGCAATCGTGCCGTCCGCCAGCGTCACGCCGCCGATGCCGGCGTTGTTGCCGCCCAGTGCCAGCGTGCCCGCGCCCGACTTGGTGATGCGGCCCGCGCCGGACAGGGATTGGTTCAGGGTAAAGACATTGCCGGCATCGGCGATGTCGAAGCCCGCGCCGGCGCCGATGTCGATGGCGCGCGAGGTGCCGGTGTAGCCGGTGTCGGTCACGCGCAGCGTGCCGCCGGCAAAGGCCAGACCCGTGCCCGCCGCGCCCAGGTTGTTGTCGGCACTGACTTGCAGCACGCCTTCGCTGATCTGCGTGCCGCCCGTGTATTCGTTCGCGCCGCCCAGCACCAGCGTGCCTTGGTCACGCTTGTTCAGCGCGCCAGCGCCACGGATGACGCTGTTCACCGTGCCGGTCAGCGCCGGATCCACGCGGAAATTGTTGGGGCCCTCAGCCAGGCGGATTGCGCCGCCTTGCAGCGCGTACCCGTCGGTGAAGAACTGCATGCCGGTCACGGCCTGTTCGCCGGCCACGGTGACCGCGCCACCCGACGCGCCGCCGAACACCGCGAAGTTGCCCGCCCAGCTTTGGGTCAGCGCGCCCGCCTGATTGGTCCAGTTGGTCGAACCCGCCTGCCAGGTGCCTGCACCGCCGGCCAGCGTGCCATCCGCAAGCTGCTTGGCGCCGTTCCAGAACTGCACGCTGCTGCCCGTGGTCTGCACCACCAGGTTCACCTGCTGGTTCACGGCGGTCTGGATCTGCAGATTCGACGGCACGGTGCCCGGGGGCAGTGATCCCAGCGCCAGCCCGTTGTCCGTGAGCTGGCCGGTGTAGGTGATCAGCCTGTATACGCCTTCACCAAAGCCGCCCTTGTCGGTGACGTTCAGGTCACCGTCCAGCGTCAGGTTGCCGTTGACCTGCACCAGCGTCTGCGGCGAGGCCTGCGGCGCGCCCAGCGCCACGTTGAACTGCGAGCCCTGATTCAGCGTCAGTCCGCCTAGCGTCAGGGTTTGGCCTGATGTGGCCGACAGCGCGCCACCCGAGGCAATCGTCGTCACGCCGCTCAGGACGCCCGAGCCCGCCAGCGTCGCGCCAGCGCCCACATTCACTTGCGTACTGGCCAGGCTGCCGTTCACGTCCAGCCCGCCGGACACCAGGTCGAACGAGCCGCTTTGCGTGCTGTTGCCCGCGAGCGTCAGCGTGCCGGTGCCGTTCTTGACCACATTGCCCGCGCCCGTCAGCGCGCCGCCGAAAATCGAACTGGCGTTGTCCTGCCCCATGTGCACCGTCGCCCCAGCGCCCAGGTCCAGCCGGCCGGCGCCGGCAAGCGAGCCGAACGTCTCGCTGTCCGCCAGCCGCAACACCGAGCCGGCGCCCAGGTTTACGGCCACGCTGTCAGCCAGCGCTTGTCCGCCGCGCGTCTCCACCGTGCCGGACAACAGATTCAAACCGCCGGTGAATGTGTTGTTGCCGCTCAGCACCAGCGTCTGCGCGTTGGCCGCCACGTCCACGCTGCCAGATCCGCTGATCGCGCCCGCGTAGGTCGCATCCACGTTCTGGCCGATCACGAGTTTCGAGTTGTTCAGCACGCTTGCGCCCAGGCTGCCCGCGCCAGCCAGCACGGTGCCGCTGCTGATGGTTGTGCCGCCATGTGTGTTGGCGCCCGACAGTGTCAGCGTGCCCGGGCCGTTCATCACCACGCGCCCGGGTCCGGCAATCGCGCCGGCCAATCCGACATCGTTCGCACCGGCCACCGTCAGGTTGCCGGTCAGTGCAACGTTGTTGACGAAGTTTCGCGCCGCCGTGCTCTGCAGCGTGGCGTCTGCGCCGACGGCCAGTGTGCCGCTGCCCAGCGCGGTGTCGCTCGCGGCGATCAACGTCCCCGCGTTCAGCGCGACACCGCCGCCATGCGTGTTGTTGCCCGAGAGCGTCAACGTGCCGGCGTCGTTCAAGGCGATGGCGCCGCCGCCGGACAGGTTGCCCGACAGGTTCAACGCCTGTCCGCCGGTGGCGATGCCCAGCGTGTTGCCGAGGCGGACGTTGTTGTCCACGGTCAGATTGCCCGCGGCCAGCGTCGCCGGTCCTTGGACGTCAAGCAGTCCGGAGCCCAGGCCTTGCGCGTTCGCCAGCGTCAACTGGCCCGCGTTGAGCAGTACGCCGCCGGAGTGCGTGTTGACGGCAGACAAGGTCAGGTTCGCATTGCCGTTCTTGACCAGCGTGCCGCCGCCCGATAGCGCGCCGGCCAGGGTCAGCGCCTGGCTGCCGCCCACGGTGAGCCGGTCGCCCAGCACGAACTGGTTGCCCAGGCTGACGGGCGCAGTGCTGTCCACGGTAGCCGCGCCGGTCACGTTGACCACGCCGGTGCCCAGCGCGTTGTTCGCGCCTGCGATGATCGTTCCCGCCGCAAGCGTGCCGCCGCCGAAACTGTTGGTGCCGTTAAGCGTCAAGGACCCGGTGCCAGTCTTCACCAATGTGCCGCCGGCGCCCGACATCGTGCCGTTGAGCGTCAGGTTGTTGGCGCCAGCCACGGTCAGCGCGTTGCCGAGCGTAAAGTTGTTGCCCAACGCCACGCCCGAACCGGCCAGGGTGGTCGCGCCACTGACGGTGACCACGCCGGTGCCTAGGGCGCCGGACGCGCCCACGTTGACCGTGCCGCCAGCCAGCGTGGTGCCGCCCGCATAGGTGTTGGCGCCGTTCAGGTTCAACACCCCCGACCCGGTCTTCACCAGCGATCCCGCGGCACTGATCGGCCCGTTCAGCGTCAGCGTTTCGGCGCCGTTCAGCGTCAGTGCATTGTTCAACACCATCGCGTTCTGCAGCGCGACGCTGGTTGATGAGGCCAGTGTCGCCGCACCGTTGACGGTGAGCGGCCCCGCGCCCAGCGCCGTGTTGTTGCCCACGACCAATCCACCGGCGCTGATGCGCGTCTCGGCATGCGAATTCGCACCCGTGAGGGTCAGGATGCCGGCGCCGCTCTTGACCAGCGCCGAGCCGCCCGACAGCGCGCCGGAAAGGGTGAGGGCGGAGGGGTTGGTCAGGGCAAGGTCGGCGCCGAGCACGATGTTGTTGGACAGGCTGGTGGCGCTGCCGGGCTGCAGCGACGACGCGCCGTACACAACGAGGTCGCCCAATCCCAGCGCGCTGTTGCCGCCCAGCGCCAATCCGCCGCCGCCGAGCCGCACGCCGCCAATGTGCGTGTTCGTGCCAGTGAGCGTCAGGACGCCCGCGCCGGACTTGTCCAGCGCGCCGGCGCCGGAGATGTTGCCGGCCAGCGTCATGTTGTTCGTGCCCTGGACGCCCAGGCCGCCCGCATTGAGCTGGATGGCGTTCGCCAACGACAGTCCCGACGTGGCGGGCGCAATGGCGCCGCCGTTGCCGACAAGCGTGCCGGCTCCGAATGCGGTGTTGCTGTCGAAGTTGACCAGGCCGCCGTTCAGCGTGGTCTGGCCGCTGACCAGTGGCCCGTTGATCGTCCAGGTGCCGCCATTGACGCGCAGGTTGTTGAAGTTGCGGTACACCGTCGAGCTTGCCGTGCCGGTGCCGGTGGTGCCGGTTGCGCCGGGGTTTTGCAACACCAGCGTGTTGTTGCCGTTCGCGCCGCCGTCCACCGTGCCGCCCTGGGCAAAGCCCAACGCGATGCTGACGTCCAGGCCGGCCACGGCCAGGTCGACGCCCACGTCCGGGCCGCCCGCCGAGATGGTTGACCCGGTCACGGCGGTGAACGTGTTGGTGCTGTTTTGCCCCATGCTCACGCTGCCATTGATCGTGCCCGCGTTGACGAAGCTGTTGCCGGTGGCCGATCGGCCCAGGCCCACACGACCGTTGATGACACCGCCCGCCGCATTGTTCACAGTGACCGGCGCGCCGCCATAGGCGGCAATGACGGGGCTGAGATTGAGCAACGACAGGGAAAGCAGGCCTGGTTTCAGGCCGATCGTGCCCGAGTTGTCGATGTTGATGCTGCCCGTGGCATTGCTGCGCAGGGAGAGGGCGGCGCCGTCCAGCGTGGTGAGCACCTGCAGACCCAGCACCGACAGGCCGGCGCCGTACAACGTGCCGCTGTTGTTGACGCGCACTGCGCCGGCGTTTGACGCGTTGCCCATGATCGCGCCCGAGGTGCCGACCGCCGCCAGGGACAGCGTGGGATCGATCAGTCCCTGGTTGGTGAGCGTGGTGTTGCGGCCGGTCAGCTTGACGGCGGCCGAGCCCGGCAGTGCGACCAAAGGCCCTGAGGACTGGCCTGCCGGCGTCACCAATACCGAAACGTCGTTGGCGCTGCTGGTGACCGTGTTCGGATTCAACAGCGTCCACGCGTCATTGCAGAGGATGCTGGCGCCGGTCGTCGTGCATGCCAGCGCGGCTGGCATGGGCAGCATTAGCAGCGCGAGGACGCGCCAGACATAGTTCAGATGAAGGGGAACGGGGAAATAGCCATGCCGGTGGCCAGATGTCATTGTCAGCTCCAGGGGACGGAAGGAGCCTTACCCGTTTTTCGCACACATCAACCAGCCGCAAACGGACAAGGCGGTGCTGCAACTTCAGGTACCCGGCGGCGGTTGATGTTGTTGTCCCGTCCGCTGAATAGGGGTCAGTGTTGGGGGCAAATGAGGGTCGCGGCTGTAAACAATTCGCGTCAAACGTAACGACATAGTTCGACATAATTGCGGATTATCTCTGTATGCAACCTACGTTTAGTTTCTGATGTTTCAGTTTGAATTATTGGCGATTGATAATGTTGCGCCGCAATGACATTTAATCGTTCGCGGATTTATGAGGAAAATAAATACTTGAATACGATTGCAGGATTGAATTCAACTTAGTGGCTCAAGCCATTGAAAAGACGCATGTATTTCTACGATATGGCCGCAGCGGGCTGCTATGAAATTTCTTCGGCACGTTATTTCATCTGGCGATCCGGGAATGCGAATTGCTGGGCTCGGATAAATCCATTGCGAAGCGCCTGATAATCCGCGCCTCGTTTTGCGCAAAATCCGGAAATAAAAAGTTCCGAAATCCGGCGGGATTTCGGGACTGCGAGGTGCGTCGTTCGCATCAAAACGCAAGCAAGCGTAAACGGCCTCAGGCGGGCGCTTCCTCCGACGTTCTTTCGAACGAAATTGTGCCCAGCGCAGCCTGGGCACGCGCCCGGCCAACCTCCAGCCATTCCGGGCCCCGGGCCGTTCCCTCGACCGCGACAAAGGTCACCTGCGTCAATCCGATCGTCGCCAGCACGTGACGCAGGTACGGCGTCAGGAAGTCCGGCTGACGGGCCTCTTCACCGCTGAACGCGCCACCCGACGAAATCGCGACATACACCGGCCTGTCAGCGAGCAGGCCAACCTTGCCTTGGGGCGTGATGTGAAACGTGTGGCGGACCCGGACCACGTGGTCCAGCCACGCTTTCAGCGAGGAGGGCACGGTGAAGTTGTGCATCGGCGTCGCCAGCACGATGTGGCTGGCCTCGTCCAGCATCCGGATCAGATCGCCGGACGCGAGCAGCGAGCCATTTTCCAGTCCGTCGGCTTCGGGTTCGTCTCGCGCCGCCAACACAGCCGCATAGTCGCCATCCGCATGGGTGAGGGTGGTGGCGTCGAACTCCACGACGTCCAAGCCGCCGGCTGGACCCGTCCGGGTCAGCCGGTCGATGATCTGCTGCGACAGACGATAGCTTTCGGACTCGAGCCCCCGCGGGCTGCAGCGAATTCGAAGAATGCTCATTCGGAACTTCCTTTCAAGGGTTTGCTGAACCGGATGGCGCTGGTCAACAGGCCCTGCCGGAAATAGAAGCGTTGCGCCAGCGCGTTGCCCAGCCCGGTATCGAGCACAAACTTGTCGCAGTCCGCATCGCGAGCGAGTTGGTCCAGTTCGGCGATCAGCCGGGCGCCCCAGCGGCTGCCGCGCGCCGAGGGATCCACGACCAGGTCGTCCACGTACATGAAGCGCCCGTAGATCAGGTTTTCCTGATAGCGGTATCCGGCCAGCGCCACCGCCTGGCCGTCACGCATGACGGCGAGCAGCCGGTAGTTCTCCTGGTGCATCCGCGCCAGGCGTTGGACGAAGTCGTCCGCCTGGGCCAGATGCGGACGCAGTTCGCGCATCAGCGGCAGGCAAGCCCGCCATTCTTCCGGCGTCTCCAGATGGCGCAGTGCCGGCTCAGTGGAGGATGTATGCATGGATCAGTCCCTCAGGGGTTGGGGCGCTGAACGTACGCCCACCGTGAGTACGAATCTTAAAAAGCGCATGCCATAATTTGAAGGGCCATAAATGCGCTTACGGACTATGCCATGATTCCTGCAACACCCGACGCTCTGCAAACCGTCGCCGGCGCCGCCGGCCTCCCGCTGTACCGGCAGGTCTACGAGCGTTTCCGTAGCGCCATCGCCGAAGGCGCCCTCAAGCCCGGCGACCGCATCCCGTCGGCACGGGCGCTCGCCAAGGAAATCGGCGTGGCGCGCGGCACCATTGAAGTCGCTTACTCGCTGCTGGCGTCGGAAGGGTACATCCAGGCGCGCGGCCAGGCGGGCACCGTGGTCGCACCCAACCTGCAACCCGCCGCGCGTATGCCCTCGGCGGCCCCGGCGGCCCGGGCCCGGCCCGCCGAGGTGGTCGAAGATCGCTGGCCGCGGCCGGCCGCGCCGCTGCCATTCCAGATGGGGCTGCCCGCGCTAGACGCCTTTCCGCGCAAGATCTGGGCGCGGCTGGGCGCGCGGCATCTGCGCAGCATGCAGCCGCCCGACCTCGGCTACCCGGATCCGGCCGGACTGCCTGGGCTGCGGACCGCCACGGCGGCTTATCTGCAGGTCGCGCGCGGCATCCAATGCACGCCGCGCCAGGTGTTCATCACGTCGGGCTACAACAACACCATGCAGCTCATCATGCAGGCGCTCTTCAAGCCCGGCGATTCGGTCTGGGTGGAAGACCCCGGCTATCCACCCACGCGGGTGCTGCTGGCGCAGGCCGGGATGCAGGCCGTGCCCGTGCGCGTGGACGCGGAAGGTTTGGTGGTGGAGGCGGGCATCGCGCAGGAGCCGCGGGCCCGGGCGGCCGTCGTGACGCCCGCGCATCAAAGTCCGCTGAGCCTGTCGCTGTCGCTGCCCCGGCGCCAGGCCTTGCTGGACTGGGCCGAACGCAACAGCGTGTGGATCGTGGAAGACGACTACGACGGCGAGTACCGCTACGTCGGCCGTCCGCTGCCCGCGCTGAAAAGTCTGGACCGGCAGGGCCGGGTGCTGTATTCGGGCACCTTCAGCAAGGTGCTGTTCCCGGGTGTGCGGCTTGCCTATCTGGTCGTGCCCGAAGATCAGGTGCCGCGTTTCGAGCGCCTGTGCATGCTGCTGGCGGGCGGCGCACCGGCGTTGACGCAGGCCGTGCTGACGTCGTTCATCAACGAAGGCCATTTCGCGCGTCACATCCAGCGCATGCGCCGCCTGTACTGCGAACGGCGCCACGCCACGGCGGCAGCATTGACCGATGTCATGGGGTCCCGCTTGCGCATCGATTTGCAGCCGGGCGGCATGCACCTGGTGGCGCGCCTGGAAGGCCATCAGACCGATCGCGAACTGGCGTCGCGCATGCTGCAGCACGGCCTGTATGCGCAAGCCTTGTCGCACTGGTCGGCGGCGCCCGATGCGCGCTCCGGCCTGCTCATGAGCTTCACCAACATCGTGTCGGCCGAACAGGCGGAGCAACTGGCCCGCCGGATCCTGCAACTGATGTGAATCGCAGAAGGCAAGCGCTGGTCAGTTCAGGCCCGCCTTGTCCAGGCCAAAGGCCTCGTCGGCCGAACCCGGAACAGTGCGGAAGGCGACGTTCAGGCGATTCCAGCCATTGATGGCGACCACCCGGAACGTCAGGTCCGACAGCTCGCTTTCCGTGAACTGGGCGCGCACGGCGTCGTAGATTGCGTCCGGCACGCCATGAGGGGGCAGGGTGGTCAGCGCCTCGGTCCATTCCAATGCAGCGCGTTCACGGGGCGAGAAAAGCGGCGATTCGCGCCAGATGGCGACGTGATGCAGGCGCAACGCGCGCTCGCCTTTGATCGTCGCTTCCTTTACGTGCATGTCCAGGCAGAATCCGCAGCCGTTGATCTGCGAGGCGCGGATATCGACCAGGTCTCCCAATTCCTGGACCACGGCGGTTTTCTTGAGCGCCATGCTCAGATCGACATACTTCTTCGACAGGACTTCGGACACCTGGAAGTAATTCAAACGCTGGCTCATGTGCATACCTTTCTGATGCGATGGAAGTTGAACTGACCGGACCATGATGCTGCCGATTGGCCTAACGCTGAAGTGCCATGAATCCGCTTTTGGTATGGGCCATGATCCGCCGCGAGCAAGGCGCGGCAAGCGCCAATTCCTGACATTTATCCGATTGAATCCCGGCCGTGGCCCGGCTATAAGCTTGGAACTGGGGCCCGAAAGACATCGCCGCCCCGACTCCCAAGAAGCCCGAGCCGATGCCGCACCCATCCCCCCATGACGAACATGTCGACAGCAAGCCGGCCACCGGCGCACGCGCCCAGACAGGCCGCGGATCCTGCCTTGAAGTTTTTCTGGTGTTCCTGCGCCTGGGCTTGACGTCCTTTGGGGGACCGGTGGCGCACCTGGGTTATTTCCGCACTGAATTCGTCGACCGGCGACGCTGGCTCGATGACTACGCGTTTTCCGACCTGGTCGCGTTGTGCCAGTTTCTGCCAGGCCCCGCCAGCAGCCAGGTTGGCATGGCGATCGGCCTGCGCCGGGCCGGCTGGGCCGGCATGCTGGCCGCGTGGATCGCATTCACGCTGCCATCGGCGCTCGCCCTGATCGGCTTTGCCATGGGACTTGCTCACTATGGCTGGCTGTCCGAATCGGCCGCCATCCATGGCCTGAAGGTCGCGGCGGTCGCCATTGTGGCGCAGGCGGTCTGGGGCATGGGCAGATCGCTCTGTCCGGACAGGCCGCGCGCCGCGCTGGCTATCGCCGCCGCATTGCTCACCGTGGTGCTGCCCACGGCGCTGGCGCAGATCGGGGCCGTCGTGCTGGGTGCGGTGATCGGCGCGGCCTTCCTGCAATTGCCGCCCCGGCCCGTCCTGTCCAATGCGTCGTCGGGCGTGCCGCGAGTGGCAGGTCTGGTGTCGCTGGGCCTGTTTGCCGCGTTGATGGCAGGGTTGCCATTGTGGGCGCTGCTGTCGGACGGGGCGCTGGCCAGCCAGATCGCCGGCTTCTACCGCGCCGGCGCCCTGGTCTTCGGCGGCGGGCACGTGGTGCTGCCGCTGCTCGAAACCGCGTCCGTCTCTTCCGGGATGGTGTCCAACGCGGAATTTCTGGCCGGATACGGCGCGGCGCAGGCCATGCCCGGCCCGTTGTTCACCTTCGCGGCGTTCCTGGGCGCCATGTCGTCCGGCCCCTTGTCCGGCTGGGCGGGCGGCCTGACGCTGCTGTGCGTCATCTTCGTGCCGGGCGCCTTGCTGCTCGCCGCGGCGCTGCCATTCTGGGATACGTTGCGCCGCCGGCCCGGCGTGCGCAACATGGTGGCCGGCGTGAATGCCAGCGTCGTCGGCATCCTGCTCGGCGCGCTGTACGACCCCGTCTGGACCAGCGCGATTCTCGGCAAGGCCGACTTCGGCCTGGCGTTGCTGCTGTTCGCGCTGCTGGTCTATGGCCGGTGGTCGCCGGTGTGGGTGGTGCTGCTGGCCGCCGTCAGCGGCTGGTCGCTGGGCTGGCTGGTCTAGCCATTGCGGGTATCAATCCGCCGGCCCAGTGCCGGCGACAGCAGCAGCAACGGCGCCACAATCACCGCCCCGATCAACGCCATGGCGGCCTGCGGCGCCATCCCGCTATCGAGCAAGACGGTCGCGATCACGGCCGACCCGCTCATCTGGAACAACCCGTAAACCGCTGCAGCGGTGCCCGCGCGGTCCGCGAACGGTTCCAGCGCCAGACTCAACCCCGATCCCAACGCCAGCGAGAACCCCACGGTCAGCACCGCCACCGGCAGCATGAAGATCCAGGCGGAAAGCGGCGCCCACAGCCATGCCCCCAGATGCAACGCCGACGCCAGCAGCAGCGCCGCCATGCCGACGCGCACCATGGTGTAGCGGCCATACCGGGCGATGAACGCCGGCGCCAGGAAGAACGCGGCGATGTTGATGGCCGCATTGCCACCGAACCACGCCGAAAATCCCAGCTCTGAATAGCCGAGTTGCTGCACCAGCACGACCGGCGCGGCCGACACGAACACCAGAATCATGGCCATGCCCGCCATGCCGAAACACGCGAAGTACAGGAACCTGCCGCTGGCAACGATGGGCGCATAGCGGGGCAGGCTGTACAGCGCGCCCGGGCGGTGCGCCGGCCTGGACCGCGTCTCCTCGAAGCGCAGCGCAAGCAGCGCCGCCAACGCCAGCGCGAACACCGCCATGAACACGAACGTGCTGCGCCAGCCCGCATGGAGCGCCAGCATGCCGCCCACCATCGGCGCCAGCGCGGGCACCGTACACAGCGCGCCGTTCAGATAGCTATAGACGCGCGCGCCGACGGCCGGGCTGAAGCAATCGCGGACGGCGGCAAACGCCACCAGCGACGCGGAACACGCGCCCAGTCCCTGCACAATGCGCGCGGCATAGAACACGTCGAGCGAAGTTGCCGCCGCGCCCAGCGCGGAGCCCGCCAGATACGCCAGCGCCCCGCACAGCGCCACGGGCCGCCGGCCATAGCGGTCGGCAAGCGGTCCGATCACGACCTGACCCAGACCGACCGCGAAGATGAAAAGCGTGATGCTGGCCTGCAGCGCGCCGATGGGCTCGTCAAACGCGTGCGCCATGGCGGGCAGGGAGGGCAGGTAGATGTCGATGGCCATCGGCGTAAGCGTGACCAGTCCCATCAAAAGACCGATCAGCCAGCGCTGGCCTCGAGGCGTCAAGGCAGACTTCATTGCAGGCTCTGGGCCCATTGCAGACCCGGGAAAACCCGACATTATCCATGATCGCGCGTCGCTGGCCTGGCGTAGAATGCCTTTCCCATGAACCCGCCCGCCTTGCGCCCTCGCATCGTCATCCTCTACTGCACGCAGTGCCAGTGGCTGCTGCGCGCCGGCTGGATGGCGCAGGAACTGCTATCCACGTTTTCGACCGATCTGGGCGAAGTGGCGCTGCAGCCGGGTACAGGTGGCATCTTCCAGATCACCTACAACGGCGACCTGATCTGGGACCGCAAGCGCGACGGCGGTTTTCCCGACGCCAAGGTGCTGAAGCAGCGCGTGCGCGACCGCCTGGATCCGGGCCGCCCGCTTGGGCACATCGACGGTCATGGCGGCAGCGACGCGTCCGCACCCGAACACTGAAAGGCCGCCTTCGGGAAAAGGTAGGCAATGCCGCTGGCCAGGAAGGGGTCCAGTCATCTTGGATCAGTCAATACGCCAATTCTTGGCCCTGTTGCACCGGCATGCGGCAGGGTAATGTTGCGGTCATCAACCACAGCAAAAGGAATTGGAATGACCCGCCTGAACTGGCAAGAAACCGCACCCGACGGCGCGAAGGCGCTCTTTGGTATCCATCACTACGTCACGCAGCGCACGGCGCTACCCGCGGAACTCGTGCATCTCGTTTTTCTGCGCGTCTCGCAGATCAATGGCTGCGCGCACTGCATCGACCTGCACACCCGTGACCTGCGCAAAACCATGTCGGTCGACAAGATCACGCTGGTGCCCGTGTGGGACGAAGTTCACCACCTGTTCTCCGACCAGGAACGCGCAGCATTGGCGTGGGCAGAGGAAGTGACCCGCGTCAGCGAAACGCACGCCTCGGACGAAGCCTACGCCGCCGCCTCGGCCGCGTTCGCACCGAAGGACCTGGTCGACCTTACGATCGCGATCGCTGCCATGAACGCGTTCAATCGATTGGGCGTTCCCTTCCGGGTTCCCGTCGCCGCCAAGGCATAAAAGCCCCACAACGCCAGCCAGACGTGCGCGGCGTTTGCGGTCAGCCAGCGATACGCAAAAAAAAGGCCGGTCCTTGCGAGACCGGCCAAAGCAGCACTACCCCGAAACTTGCCTTGCGGTTACGCAGCAGACTCCGCGTGCTTGAGCGCTTCGCGCGCCTTGCGTGCGCGCAGGGCCGACACCGCGAGCAACGCGATCAGTCCCACGCACGCCAGGATGAAGCCCAGGCTGATGGGCCGCGTCACGAAGATCGACAGCTCACCACGGGACAGCAGCAGGGCGCGGCGGAAGTTTTCTTCCACCATCGGCCCGAGCACAAAGCCCAGCAACAGCGGCGCCGGTTCAAACCGCAGCCGGATCAGCGCGTAACCCGCCGCGCCAAACAAGGTCACCATCCCCACGTCGAACAGGTTGTTGTTCGTGCTGTAGACCCCCACGCAGACAAAGAACAGCGCGGCAGGGAACAGATAGCGGAAGGGAACGGTCAACAGGCGCACCCACATGCCGATCAGCGGCAGGTTCAAGAGCAGCAGCAGCACGTTGCCGACCCAGAAGCTGGCGATCAGCCCCCAGAACATGTCGGCGTGCTCGATCATCATCTGCGGACCCGGCTGGATGCCGTGGATGATGAGCGCGCCCAGCATCAGCGCCATGACCGGGTCGCCAGGGATGCCCAGGCTCATGGTCGGGATGAAGCTGGTCTGCGTCGAGGCGCTGGTGGCCGCTTCCGGACCGGCGATGCCTTCGATGGCGCCGCGGCCGAAACGGCGCGGTTCCTTTGCAACCTTCTTTTCCGTTGCGTACGAGATGAACGACGCAATGGTCGGACCCGTGCCCGGCAGGATGCCGAACGCCGCGCCGATGGCCGTGCCGCGCACCAGCGCGCCGCGCGATTGCTTGATGTCGCCGGCTTCCGGACGCATGGACTTCAGGCTCACCTTCGCGGACGTGACCTTGCTGTCGCCGCCGATGCGATTGATGTTCTTCAGGAAGTCCGCCACGCCGAAGAGGCCCATGGCCAGCGCCACGATCTGCAGGCCATCGGACAGTTCCAGGATGCCGAAGTGAAAGCGCATCGTGCCCGTGTTGACGTCCGTGCCCACCACGCCCAGCAGCAGGCCGACCACGACCATCGCCACGCCCTTGATCGCCGATCCCTTGGCCAGCGTGGCGCCGGCCAGCAGGCCCAGCATCATCATCGAGAAGTACTCGGCCGGACCGAACTTGAACGCAACGTCGACCAGCAGCGGCGAGAACAGGATCATCGCCAGGATGCCGACGGACGCGCCGCAGAACGACGAGAACATCAGCATGAAAAGCGCCGAGCCGGCCTTGCCGTTGCGCGCCAGCGGATTGCCGTCCAGACACGCCACCGCATGCGACGCGGTGCCCGGCAGGTTCAGCATGATCGACGTGATCCCGCCGCCGTATTGCGAGCCGTAGTAGATGCCGGACAGCATCACCAACGCCGCGGTGGGCGTCATCGTGTAGGTCAGCGGCAGCAGGATCGAAATGGCGGCCAGCACGCCCATGCCCGGCAGCACGCCGATCAGGTTGCCCATGAACACGCCGAAGATGGCCCACATCAGGTTGTCCAGCGCGAACGCGACAGAGAACCCGTGCATCAGGTTATTGAAGATTTCCATGGATCAACCCCAGCGGAACAACGGAAACTGGAGCTGCAGGGCCCAGGAGAAAACCGCCACGCCAAGCACCGTGACACCGGCGGCAAGAATGGCTGCGCTGCGCCAGGTGTGCTGGCGATCGCCCATGGCAGAGATGAAGACCAGCACGAAGGTCGCCGGCACCAGGCCGCCGAACTTGCCGATCAGAATGAAGGACAGCAACCCGCCGATGATGCAGCCCCAGCCGCGCCACTCGGGCGGCGCCACTTCTTCGGCATCTTCCTCGGCAACCACAGGCGACGTCGCCGTCTTGGCAATGGCCAGCCCCAGAAGCACGAGCAGCACGCCCAGAATCGCGGGGAACATGCCAGGACCCATGCGATCAAGGCTTCCCAATGTGTAGGTTGACGCCTGCGCGATGGCGCCCAGGCCCAGCACGATCATCGTGCCCGCGGCCCACGCCTCGCGCCGTACGGCGCTGCTTTTTGATTGCATGGTCTTTTCCTCCCGTTGTTGTGCTTATGTCTGACTGCGGTCTGAACAAAAGCTGACACTGCAATGAATGCGGGAGTCTAAAAATCCAAACTTCCGTTCACCTTTCAAGGTTCGCGAAAGTTGCGCGCGGGTGTGCGTATCGCCACGAAACCGGGGGAAATCCCTAGGCCTTTTTCAACCGAAAAGCGGGCGTTGCGCGCATGCGGATCACATGCGCGCATGCGTATTGATGGGTACTACAGGCCCAGTTCCGACAGCCCCGGATGATCGTCGGGACGGCGTCCCAGCGGCCAATGGAACTTGCGGTCCGCTTCCTTGATCGGCATGTCGTTGATGCACGCATAGCGGTTGAACATCAGGCCGTCTTCGTTGAACTCCCAGTTCTCATTGCCATACGAACGGAACCAGTTGCCCGAATCGTCATGCCACTCGTAGGCATAGCGCACCGCGATGCGGTTGCCGTTGTAGGCCCACAGCTCCTTGATCAGGCGGTACTCCAGCTCGCGCGCCCATTTGCGCGCCAGAAACGCACGCGCTTCCTCGCGGTTCGTTGCGAACTCGGCGCGGTTGCGCCAGTGCGTGTCCAGGCTGTAGGCCAGCGAAACCTTGTCGGCATCGCGGCTGTTCCAGCCGTCTTCGGCCAGGCGGACCTTCTGGATGGCGCTTTCGTGCGTGAAGGGGGGGAG
>NZ_JAKRML010000073.1:0-609 GCF_022346505.1 Achromobacter sp. ACRQX | reverse complement strand
TAATGCAATCACAACCCGTGCCCATCTTCATCAGCAATGCCGATTACTCGATGAACACATTTTCGTTGTGCTTCTTCCAGATTGTTAAAGAACAAATATAGCTGTTGGGTAAAACCCAACTCATAACGTCGTGAGCTACGACACTATGAGTTGGCCTCTACATCGCCACCGGCGATCAATGAGAATCAATGGTGGAGGTGAACGGGATCGAACCGATGACATCCTGCTTGCAAAGCAGGCGCTCTCCCAGCTGAGCTACACCCCCATATTCCGCACATCGCGAAATACCTGGTGGGTCTGGTTGGATTCGAACCAACGACCCCCGCCTTATCAAGACGGTGCTCTAACCGACTGAGCTACAGACCCAAACCTTCTCGGATCAGTAGTCAGGAAGCTGAAGACCCAGGGAAGATTCCCTCGACCCAAGCCTACAACTGATCCCAGCTATATCAAACAACCGATAAGAGTGGACGCTTAACACGAGCACGTAAGCTCTGAAAGGAGGTGATCCAGCCGCACCTTCCGATACGGCTACCTTGTTACGACTTCACCCCAGTCATGAATCCTACCGTGGTAATCGCCCTCCTTGCGGTTAGGCTAACTACTTCT
>NZ_JAKRML010000072.1:0-651 GCF_022346505.1 Achromobacter sp. ACRQX | reverse complement strand
GCACGACCGGCGGCATCGTTGTCACCGTCCCAACCACCGATGATTCGGTGTTTGAAGGCCGTGAACAACTGACCCTGGACGCCACGCTGACCGGCAGCTCGGCCAGCGGCATCGCGCTGCCTGGCAACATCACCGACTCCGGCAGCGCCGTCATCGTTGACGACCACGGTTCGGGCGCGGATGTGCCGTCCTTGAGCGTCTCCGACGCCGGCGACGTCAACGAAGGCAGCGACGCCGTCTTCAACGTCGCACTGTCCAAGCCCGTCGACGCCGACACCACGCTGACGTTCACGCTGGGCGGTCAGATCGAAGCGGGCGACGTGGGCACGCCCACCGTCATGATCGGCGGCAAGCCTGCCGTCGTGACCGCGAATGCCGATGGCTCCTACAGCATCACGGTTCCGGCCGGCACGACCGGCGGTATCGTCGTCACCGTCCCGACCACCGACGACTCGGTGTTTGAAGGCCGCGAACAGTTGACGCTGGATGCCACACTGACCGGCAGCTCGGCCAGCGGCATCGCCCTGCCGGGCAACATCACCGACTCCGGCAGCGCCGTCATCGTTGACGACCACGGTTCGGGCGCGGATGTGCCGTCCTTGAGCGTCTCCGACGCCGGCGACGTCAACGAAGGCAGCGACGCCGTCTTCA
>NZ_JAKRML010000071.1:0-728 GCF_022346505.1 Achromobacter sp. ACRQX | reverse complement strand
CTTCTTGAACGCCATCGACAGGTCCTGCACCGCCTCGGCGGTCATCGGGCCTTTGACGAATTGATCAACCAGCTCGGCGGGAATCGCCGGCAGTTCCCTCAGCGGTGTCTTTTTCTTGGTAACCATACATGCTCCTTGAGCAACATGTTAGGCCCCAAACACAAAATTTATGACACTCCCGAACGTCGACGCGCCGCTCATCACCGCCCCTCCCCCCGTGACGGCAGGCCATTAGCAAACCAATCAACGCCGGCGCGAAGCGCACACCGCCACGACGCCCCACCGACCCGATGCCGGGTTGCCGCCGTCCGGGCGGCAGCAACCCGGCGGCCCCGCAGATCTCCTTCCCTGACCACAGGTCTTGCAGCGCCCCATACCAAAGACCCTAGTAGCACGGCGTCGCGGTCACCGTGGGCACGAGCGCCGTCGATGCGCCCGAGGGAATCTGAAGGGAGCCGAAGGCGGACGAAGATGACAACGGGGCAGTCCGGAGCGAAGGCTCCGGACCGCAATCGTGGGCGATCGTGCCCACGGTGACCGCGGCGTCGGGCGACCTACGAAGATCTGACGCAGCCGACGAAGACCTGACGCAGCTAGGAATATCTGAGCAAGCCCGCAGAGATCTGATCAGCCTCTGTAGCCTTGACGCAGCCTACAAATCCCTGCCTAAACATCTCAAACCAACACACCTCCAAATCCAGCCCCCACGTGTCCCTCCGCCAATCTCC
>NZ_JAKRML010000070.1:0-770 GCF_022346505.1 Achromobacter sp. ACRQX | reverse complement strand
ATCAAACTCTTCAGTTTAATCTCTGTATTTGTTTCGTATTCTTGGTCCGGATAAATCCAAACCAGGTCATACGTCGCTACTCAAAGGAAGTGAGGTATGTTCTTAAACTTGACGTCTAAGGCACTTCACTTCTAGTGAGCACTTGATTTCTTGTGCTTGCGGTCCAGGCCGAAACCCAAACCGCTGCACTCGCATCAAGCGCCCACACTTATCGGTTGTTTAATTGTTAAAGAGCGGTACTGCTAAATTCTGTACTACTGGTTTCTGCCTTCAACTTCGGCCAACTTCGCTTTCGCGCCGTCGCTGTCGCTGTCGTTGCAGCAGAGAAACGAGATTATGAAGAAGTTTTTATCGCTTGTCAAGTCAGCTTCGCATTTTGCTTTGCTTTCTTGCTGCGACCTCTTCAGGTCTCGCCGGGACTTTCGCCCTGCCCTAGCAGCTATCGAAACGTCAGGGTAAACCCTAGATTTTTCGGTAGCAGCCGAGCCCAAAACTATATCACCATTTTTGCAGTGAATGCAACCGGCTTCTGCCTGACTTGCACTCTGTTCTGCACTGTCACCGAGCTGGAGAATCTCCGTTTCAGCAGACATGGAACATAGGTTCTCACTAAAAACAAACCCCCACAGGCTTACCTGTGGGGGTTTGCGCAATAAAAGCCTGACGATGACCTACTTTCACAGACGTCCGTCCACTATCATCGGCGCAAAGGCGTTTCACTGTCCTGTTCGGGATGGGAAGGAGTGGTACCACCTTGCTATGGTCGTCAG